>JANMNK010000421.1:0-13754 GCA_031373875.1 Pirellulaceae bacterium
AAGAAGGCTGGAAGGAATTTGTGGCCGGTGTCCAAATAACCAAACGGATCGACCCCTTAAAATTAGCGACCGCAGTCTCACTATCGGCTCAGTTATTGGACGACATCGTACCGGGCGGCGCGATTTTCGAAGGCCTAACGGCAACGGCTTCCCAAGCACAAGCGGGGGTGAAGAATTTGACGACGATTTACGGACCCACCAGCGACAATGCTGCTCCTCGCACGCGAATTGTAATCGATGTCGGTGGGAACGATATTTTTCTGTTTGATCGGCGGGAGTCCGATCCTATTTTTGAAAGCCAACTTATTATCGATTTGGCCGGTAACGATATCTTTATCGACCGGGGGTCGCGAGTTGCGGCAGGCTATGGCGGCGCGAGTCTCTTGGTCGACGCCGGTGGTGATGACAAGTACATTGGTCAAGACAAATCGCTTGGATTCGGATTGATCGGATTCAGTGTGCTATGGGACGTATCCGGAAACGACACCTATCAATCCGAGCAGTTTGGTCAGGGTGCGGGCTGTTTGGGAATTGCTTGTATCGCAGACCAAGCGGGGAATGATCGCTATGAAGCAACTGCGTTTGCGCAAGGGCTCGGACTGCCAGCCGGTTGCGGTGCGATTCTAGACCGCACGGGTGATGACAACTATTCATGTACAGGTCGGCAATCTTCACCTTACGAAGATGCGGGCGAATATGCGGGTTGGTGCCAAGGCTGCGGTTGGGGTTTTCGTTCTGCTGCGGCAGGAGGAGTGGGATTGCTCATCGATAGCGCGGGCCGTGATTTTTACCGCGCTGGACAGTTTGGATTGGGGTGCGGGTATTTCTTTGGTGTGGGCTTGGTAAATGACCGATCCGGCGATGATGTCTACGAATGCTCCCGATACGGCCTAGCTTCGGCGGCACACTATGCGATTGGAATTGTGCTGGACGATGCAGGAAACGACCGATACTTGGCGTTGCGGTCCGCGTCCGTCGCAGTGCTTGCCAGTACATGGGATTTGAGCGCTGGCATGCTGGTCGATTCGGCAGGCGACGATATTTACCAAGCCGAAGTCTACGCATTGGGCGGTGCCGCACAAAATGCTTATGGTCTGTTCTGGGACAAAGCAGGTCGTGATTTCTACAGGTCCAGCGGAGGCGGACCGGGCGAAGCAGCAGGGTTCAGCGGCGGCGCGACCTACGGTGGAGGACGGTTAGCGAGGAACATCGCTGTCTTCCTCGACGAAGGAAACGCTCAAGACGAATACCGGGTCCCGGGCCGCTCCAACGGTGCCAAGGGCAGTAATGGCGAGTTCGCAGTTTGGGAAGATCGCTGAAGATTGTGTTCCATAGCAAATAACGATTTCATGCGAGCGACTGACTATTCGAGCCGCCTCGCGCCGAAACATTAAGGCTGACAGTTACGAAAAAGTGTCGTGCAGTGGATCTCTCGCGAGCAGTCGTTTGACAAGTAAGCAGATTCGGGACGCGTGCTTGGGATTGGCGTTTCACGGCCCAATGGGGCCATGTTACGGGACTGAACGGCACAATACCTGGCGAGTGAATCGCTGCTAACCTTTGACTTCAATGATGCGTACACCACCTGCTGGAGCAGAGCATTCGATTGTCTTGCCCTTAATCTGCATCACATCGTTGGGCATCAGTCGATCGCGCGCAGAACCGACGGGGAACGAGCAGCGAATCTGGACGGTTTTATTTTGGCTGTAGTCGGTGGGTGTGATTCCGTGCTGCGGTTTGGCTTGACCTGCGGGATTCAAGATCGTAACAAGCCATCCGTCTTGCGAGCGATTCAATAGCCACTGGACGTCACCAGAAACTTCGATCGGCATCATGTTGCGAGTCAAGCCAGCCATTAGTTTTGCGACGACGGGAATGGCGCGACCATCAATTCCTAATCCTCGGTCGACTGCCAAGTAGATGAAGCGGCCTTTGCCCCGGTCTTGTTGAGCACAAAAGGGCTTGCCTTCGTCGGTCGATGCAATTGGCGACCAATCGCTGGACAACGGAATCACACCACAGCGAAATCGTTGTGACGGATTAGCTGCCAGTTGCTCTTGCCATCGATAGGTCGACGCTTCGACTTCAGTTTCCGGTTTCGGTAGTTTCAAGAAATCGACTCCGGGGCCGCTCAGTTGTCCGCTCGTTACGACCAGCGTGCCACCGTTTTCGACATAAGCGGCCAAACGCTGACCTTCGGCGACGGTCAGTTCGATATCACCAGCGACTATGACTGCCGGATACGTGTCGATCGTTCGCCAGCGAGTCGTATCGGGCAGTGCGTAGATGACATCGAACATATCACCGAATATTCCGGGGACGTACACTTCGTTGGTACCGGTGATTGGTTTTTCGCTTTCAGGACCTATCGGATAATAGGCTGTCCAAAAGTACTCTTCCAGCATACGTTCGTGCGGGCTATTGCGAAATCGATCTTCTTGTTGATGCCAGTTACCGAAAGCGTTTGGCCAGAACGGAGCGGGCTCCCAACCGTGTGCATGATCGACCAAGAACGCGACGGGAGTAAAGGGATGTCCTCGATCCGGTTCCATTGCCGTCTGACGCAAAAACCTGTCGACGAGTTTGCCTTTTGGAGACAATTGCACTTCCTTGATTCCTGCGGCGGTCGTTCCGCCGGGTTTCCAGAATTCGTCAAATCCTTGCTCGTGATAGAACATCGACGAGCCAGCCATGTATTGGTACCAAATATCCATCTTGTACCAAGTCATTCCAGCACCGGAGAAAACGGAGTAGTAGTTGTCGAGAATGTTTTGCGGCGAATGGTAGCTTTGTATATTGCTAAAGATGGTGGAGGAGTCGCCAAAGTTGCAGCTTCGATAGGTTGCCGTCAAATTATCAAACTGTCGTGCAGCACCTCGCATGAATGCCCATCGCATAGGCAGAACAACCGACGTGGCCGCTGCCGATTCGTAGCCTATAGTTCTCGCACCCCACATTGCACAAAGAGGCGCGAACGCGATGTTGCCGACCGATTTGCATGCGATCACGTCCACGTAGGGATTCGCATCTATCTGTCGTCCAAAAAGGGCTTGGTATTTTTCAGCGTTAGAACCCAAGGTTAGAGGCGTGAAGCTTTCGACTAGTTGCCGGCGTGTGGTTGCGGATTCCGTCGCGGCTCGCATTTTGTCGTCGGCCGGATAGAAATACCCTAAGCTTTCGCCCGAGATCGAACCAACGTATCGATCACGGTATCGAGCAAACGTTTTGATGCCTTCTTCCCCGATCGGTTCACCTGGATGGTAATTCATCATCATGGCCCACATACGATCGGGATTTTTATCTAGCCAGCGAGTGAATTGTTGGCCAGCGGGTTTTACAGGGCCATTGGGTCCGTCGGTTGCAAAGATCCCTGGTCCCGCGCCGTGAAATGTGGGTACGATTCGAGGATCAGAGAAAATCGGAACGATGGTTTGACCAGCGTATTTCTTCCGAAACTCGTCGTTGGCATCCGCGTCTCGCAAGTTGTAAGGAAACAAGATTCTCTGCGGATCGTCGCCGAGCCAATCACTTCCCACACCGGATGAGGAAACGTTCCACAGATACAAGAATCCCTTATCGGCAAATGTCTTGTTCTGCCATGAAGCAGGCAACTGAAAACTATTGGCTTGCACGGTTCCTTCTGGGACAAGCAATTGACGCGTCAACGGTTTTTCATCGGCGAATCCGTTGCGTCGAAAGCGATCGAGAAGCGACCATGTCGGATGACTCGGACGTTGTTTAATTCGAGGTTGATAATTGGGATCGGTCGTCAAGACAACCACGTCGACTTGGCGCGGATTCATCGAGGTACTGCGAGCGCGGAGTTCGATGCGGGCCGTGCCCTTTTTGAGTTCGACCGACTGCCGATCCCATGCAAATGCCCAGTCGAAATAGAGTTTCATCTCGTTGTCTTCCTCGACTCGTGCATGCTGTCCAAAGGTCGCGGTCCAGTTAGCGCGACCGGCCTGTTGCATGTGAACTTCAAAGGGTTCCGGCAGTTCTCGCCAGTCCCCGTAGCGGACCCACACAAAGTAATTACCATCACACGGTAGCTCGATGGTCTTCGTTACTGTCGCGAGCGTGTCACTGGGTCCTGCGGCGATCGACAAAAATCCGCTTTCGCCACCTTGATTCCATTCCGCAGCCCACCCCGGCCCCGACAATCCCCAGTTGCCTTTTGTTTCGCGCATTTCGGGTTTGCCCATTGGCCAACAGTAACCCCTAATCCCATCGAAATGCTCCGCCTCGATCCACAGCGACTCCCCAAATGGTCTTGAGGGATCATCAACAGCGAAAGCGATGTGACTAGAAAAGAAGATCGAAACGACGAAGCCAAGCACTTGGTAAGAATTCATTACATCAACCTCACGTGGCGGGATTTTTTGAGGCACCTGAACAGGCGATCCAGCTTTGCAAATCGTCGAAGGAACAGCAGGACGCCGCAATCTCCGTCGCAACCGGGACTTTCTCAGTGTACTCGCTGGACGCTAGCGGCAAGCGAGGATGTCGTCGAAATCGCGCAGGTGGTAGTCGATCCCGACGTAATCGAGGACATGACATAGGCTTCGCAGGGCAACGCCAAATCCATCTGGGCCACTGAATCCCCCGAATTGACCGCCGCCTTTGACATGCGGTTCGAGATCAAAGAAAACGCCATCGATGCCTTTGGATTGCAGGTTTTGTTCCAACGCAGGTAGATCGGCGGCCAAGTCGCGAAGGATAGCTTCATGGCCCGTGTCGCCAAGATGAGCGGGTACAAAATTCTTTAACGAAGCTTCGTCGACGTGCGTAATTCGGCCAGCGGCAAAACTGTGGCGATAGTCTTTGATGTGAAGCCATCCTAATCCGGGCTTCATCGCAAGGTACTCGGCGAAGACCTGATCGGGCGTCATGCCTTGGCAAACGAGGTTCGCTCCATCAAAAATTAAGACCAGCGATTCGGATGCAACTTGACGGTGTATTTCCGCCAAGAGCTGACCTGTCTGTCCCACAAGATTTGCTTCGACCTCTAGACCAAAAATCAATCCGTTCTTTTCGCACAAGCGAGCAATCTGCCCTAATTGGTCCGCTGCCTGCGACACGTGTTGTTCGGCAGTAGTTCCCTTGGGATGATAGAACGAAAAACCACGAACTAATTTCGTGTTGAAAGCATGCGCCAAGTTGCAAGCCCGTTGGACATCGTTGGCTAGATACTCGGCGAACGGTACATAGCGATTGGCAGTGCCATCGTCCACGTCGCACAGTTTGACTTTACCGATGGGAGAACCAAGCGACGAAACGCGCAAACCATACTCACAGCGAAGCTCGTTAATCGCGGCAATTTCTACATCGTCCAGAAGCATTGCATTCTTGATGCCGTTGCCAGCATCGATGAACCGCAACGTAAAGTACTGCAGGCCCAAGGCAGCGAAAGCAGCAAACTGTTGGGTGGTCGTTTTTTGATTTGCGGCTTCGTCGGCAAAGCCGCTCAAGATAATGCGAGGTTTCATCGTCCAGGCTTTTTGTAGGAGACGGTGATGACGGAATGAATGCCGCCACGCGGCGTCCAATGACTGATCAACGTTAATTCGCGCGGCTTGGCAACTTGCACGAAATCGTCGAAGATTCGATTGGTAATATTTTCGTAGAAGATGCCTTCATTGCGAAAAGCCTGGAGATACATCTTGAGGCTCTTGAGCTCAACACAGACAATGTCGGGCACGTAACGAAAAGTCAAATTGCCAAAATCGGGTTGACCTGTCTTCGGGCAAACCGATGTGAATTCGGGACACACAATTTCAATGGTGTAATCACGATCGGGAAACGAGTTGTCAAAAACTTCCAGAATATTTTGAAACGGTGTAGTCACTTACCGGTATCTCCGAGCCTGTCCAGTTGATAATCAAGCATGCAGTGGTATGCTCGCAAAAATTGTGCGAGTCCGTCGGGCACGCACGAGATTTTGCTTGACCAACATTTTGGCAGATTTGGCTTGTCCTTAAAGGGTATAGGCGGTCGTTTACGACTTTTGTAATGCGTATCTGTGAAATTTACGAAAGTGTTCAGGGCGAAGGGCTGCTGACGGGCACTCCCAGCGTCTTCGTACGCACGAGCGGCTGCAATCTACGGTGTATTTTCTGCGACACACCCTATGCATCGTGGAAACCCGAAGGTCAAACGCTTTCCGTGCATACGATTGTCGAAAAAGTCAATTCGTTTCCATCGCGTCATGTCGTGATAACGGGTGGTGAGCCCATGATCGCCCAGGAGTTGCCAACCTTGTGTGGCCGACTACATGAATTGGGCTTGCACATCACTATCGAGACAGCAGGGACGGTTTACGAAGATCTGCATTGCGATCTCATGTCAATAAGCCCAAAGATGGCCAATAGTACGCCAACAATCGAGCAAGCTGCCGAATGGAGTCAACGTCATGAGTCGACCCGTTACCGTCCTGCGATCGTGCAGCAACTGATGGACGAGCACGAATACCAACTCAAGTTCGTAATCGATAATCTGAAGGATGCAGAAGACGCATTAGACTACGTACGCGGAATGGAACGAGTGAGCGAGGATCGCATCCTGATGATGCCTCAAGGGATTACTGTGGAGCAGCTAGCCGAGCGGGCGACTTGGATGGTACCATGGTGCCGTGAAAACAACGTTCGATTTTGCGATCGAGCACACATTCATTGGTTCGGATCCAAACGCGGAACTTGAACGGATAGGGTCCCAGTCTGTTTGGTGTGCGCGTAAAAGAAACGAACGATAAAATCGTTCGCTTCTCGATTGATCCGTTTTCCGATCAAGGGGCAGAGATATAGTCGATCGTTTACTCGATGACTTCTTTTATCTTTTGGATAAAGTGTTCCGAACCAGCTTTGGTCAATTCCTTGACGTGCTTTTCGGCCTCTTTTTTCTTATCGAATTCGAACACAGCTACTCGCTTGACGTTTTGGTTAAAAACGCCCCAATACAGTTTAACGCGAGGTGCAGCGGCAACTTTACGAACACGCGGTGTGGTGGATTTGGCCCGAGGTTTCTTGACTGGCTTGACTACTTCTTCGCCCTCGACAGGCTCTGCCTTCTTTTTTCGAGGTGTCGCTTTAGCTTTTGCTGTAGCCATAGATTTCTATCTCCCATGAAGGATGAAAAGCTTTGTAATTCGGTTAAAAGGGGATAGATCGATGGTGCGAGATGGGAGTAACATCAACCATCAGCCCGACCGATATTCCCATCGGACATCTTTCAACCAAATCTGATTATACCCGGAATGTTACGTTCTTCCCATCCATCCAATGGGCAAAATGAAGAGATGGGCTGAGCGAGCATTACCGTATGTACTGGTCAAATCTAGATTTAGCAAACGGTGACCCGGCTGCATTTGTTTTTGCTTGACGAGCTAAAACATGGACTTGGATGAACTGGGCAGACTGGTGAGCGCCCAAACTCCAAACGAGGCTAGAAAGCCAGCACATGCAAAGGGCAGTAGGTTCCCGGCGGTTGACGAAGCGTCTTGGAAGTTTTGGCTTGAAATTACCGAGTTTCGGAAGTTGGGTTTTGCGGTTCCGATAGGGTCGTTTTCGATTCCATTAGTTTGTTCCCAGCCGAAAACCGTCCTTCTCCATGACCCTATTTCGCTTGCGGTATTTTCGTAAGCATAAAGCGATTCTGGCTGGGACTGCGATTCCCCGATTACGGACGATGAAGCGACCACGCCCAGGGTGATCGTCCAAATTCTATGATCGCAACTCGACGGACGCCGCATGACCCACAAACTCCCAGGTTCCAAGTCGGGCCGCATGAATCCCGGCCAGAGACTGGAAACTGAGCAAGCAGTTGACGGACCAATGCAGAATATTTACAGATGGTCGTTGAGCGTAAGTTGTTTGCAATTCAAGACTTATCGATAACAACCGGCGAGTTTACAAGTGAGGTCGCGTTGCGAAAAATCGTCAGAGATGACCAAGAGATGTTGCGTTTCTGCAACACGCGGGAACTCGCAATGATGCCTGAGCACTGAGATTTACTTACAGGAACAGCTTTGCGTGCAGGGAATCGGTCCGAGGAAATGCCCGAACAAAATGTGTTAGGAAATCGTGCGCATGATTTGCTCGAGGACCGGGGAAAATCAGAATTGGTCGCCAGCAACGATTTGGCCAACGATCAGCCAAACGCCGAAAAACAGAAAGCCCATGACAGCTTGGAAGAGTTCCGCAGACGACATGAAATGAACCTTAACAGGAAAGCCAGTCTTGAGTAGTTGGGCTGTCCTTAGTCCGTAAAACTTGGTGAGCCACCAAGCGCGTCTTGCAGGCGTCATTTATCGGGTATCCCGTCACCCAACAACACAAGAATTTTTAGCGCAGGCTCAACCGCTACAGGCGCCAAGGTTTCAAAGCGCATTTCCACAAAGTTACCTTGGCCGCGACACCGAGAAGCTACGATTGCAGTTTTCCGTAAACCGTCTGGGGATCCACCAAACGCTCGTCAGCAACGACAAAATCGGTGGAATCGAAACGTCGGAAAAAACAGGATTGGTACCCCTCGTGACAGGCCGCACCCGTTTGCTTGACCATCAACAAAATCGTATCGCCATCGCAGTCAATTCGTATCTCGCGAACTTGTTGACGGTGCCCGCTTTCCTCGCCTTTACGCCACAATTTGGCGCGAGTTCGACTGTAATACGTTGCGAAACCGGTCCGACAAGTCTCTTCGAAGGATTCGCGATTCATCCACGCAAGCATTAACACTTGTTTGGTTTCAGCATCTTGAGCTATGGCAGGAACGAGTCCGCCTAGTTTATCAAAGTCGATCATAAAAATTGGCTTAAGGTTGGTGAAAACTTAATGACGGTTTCATTCGTTGCGATCTGAACGTCAAAATGCGAATGACTGCAATAAGTGATCGCTGCGAAAAGGAACTATTGGACTTCAAGCTGTTTGGACGAAGAACCAGATAGCGCTCAAAATACCCTGACTTTGAAAATTCGGCTGATTCCCCGTCGGGCTTTCTTTGGAATGGGAGCCCACATAAAGGTGTACTTCCGTGAATAGTGAATCTATCAGCGTAATTCTGCCTGTCTACAATCGCCAGAGTCAGATTATTGATCGCATCGAACAAATGCTTGACGATTTGAGCATCTTGACGGACAAAGTCGAACTATTAGTTGTTGACGACGGTTCCGAAGATGCGACTCCAGAAGTCTTGGATGAACTTCGCCGACGATATCCCCAAGTAAATGTCATTCGCCATGCTTGCCAATTGGGTCCCGGCGTGGCCGTTCAAACGGGGATGCAAGCGGCTAAGGGTGACTATGTTTTCGCGCAGGAATCCTACGAAGAACTTTTTCTCGAGGATTTAAAGAAACTCTGGCAATTACGAGGCGACAGTAGCGTGCTGATGGCCCGTGCGAGAACCCGCACGCGACGCATCGACCAGTCGCTGCTTCAAAAGTTAACCCACTGGGGCAAGCAGGTTGAAGATGCGTGGATGGGAAAACCCACGGAAGTCAACGAATTGCAGATGTATTGTCGCGAAGCAATCCAAAAACTGGGAAGTCGGATTCACGAGGGCGGCGAAGTCGAAGTAGCTCACCTTTCCCACCGCCGAGTCGCCACCCCCAATTTGCAGTCCAGGACCGCAGAAATGCAGACCGTTCGGGCCAAGGGCACTCGCTGGACAGAATAACCTAGATGTCCAAGAGGGCACTTTTCTGGATTTTGCGCTTTAGGCACGACGCCCTCGCCCGTGACTTGCCAGACCAGTCAGATGCGCGCCGCAACCGCTTCTTTGACATTGAAAAAATCGCCTGACTTCGCCCGACTCGCGAAGGGTGGGCTCTGGTCGCAGAGATGACCATTCTTTTTCCTTTGTCGGTCATTTCCAGCACCTTGCGAAAATTCCGAACTTAGCTGCTTGACCATCCGCCTAAACTTTCCATGGAATGTCGAGTACGGTTGGCGACCTTTTTCCCTTATATTTTTATCTCGGTCGGTTCGCACGCGAGTTCTTATCTCTTCTTTTCGACTGAAATTCCGTCGTACGCAGTTGCGGGACCAATTGCTCTTTCTCTTCTTTTCGTCGTTCGGAGCAAACGCCATGGCTACCATTTCGTCTTCTAATTCGATGGGCGGAGGAGCAGTTCCTCTCCCCCCAGCCACTAGTCACCTTGCCGATTCGAATAAATCGGTTCCCGTAATCACCACTCCAGGTGAACTTCATCGGATTGCCGAAGTACGGGATGAACAAGGCATTTCCTTGCGAACGGTTTCACGTCGCACGGGAATCGATGTTGCCGTCCTGCGTGCCCAAGAAGAGGGCTCGGCAGATATACACTTGATCGATCTGTATAAGTGGCAAGCAGCGTTGGAAGTTCCGGTTGGCGATCTGCTTCATGAATCCGGTTCGTCCCTGTCGCCACCAATTCGACAACGAGCTCAGCTAGTCAGGATCATGAAGACGGCTTTGTCGATACTAGAAAACGCGCCAGCAGGTCGTGTTGCCCGTTTGTCAGAGATGCTCAAGGAGCAACTGCTGGAACTTATGCCAGAACTTGCCCATGTAGTGGCTTGGCCAAATCAAGGTTCTCGGCGGCCAAACGGCGGGATTTCTAAAATCGTTCAGAACACGGTTTCGTTGGGAGATATTGCATCCAACCTCAACAACGACTGAGCCGCGTAGCGCGATCCAATCCAGGCACCAATCGGCCACCCATTTCGGTGGCTGATTTCGAAGTGCATGATGTTCTGCAGACTCCTAGTTTCACTCGGCGTGAAAAAGTGAATTTTTCTAAATTGGCACACGACTAGCTTCTGCTAAGCTACTCGATCGAAAAATCTGCCAATTTTCAGGGTTGCGAGTGCGACGAGCGACTGTGACGGGGTGGGTTGGTTTCGATCGCCAATAGGATTCCTGCGGGTCGCAGTAACATAAATACCGAATTTGCGGTACCCATTTCAAGCTTCACGACTGGGGCTTTGTGTTGGGCGCAAAATCGTCAACGCTACATTTAAACACTTTTCCATCGTCAAATGGAGTTAAGAACATGCAATTCAGTACAAAGTCAATTGTCCTGGGAGGCTTAGTTGGCGTCTCGGCTCTTGGTCTGCTATGGCAGTTGAGCGAGCAAACCGCGTCTCCCTCAGTCGCTTATGCTCAGCAAGCAGCGGTTGCTGATCAAGCAAAAAGTGGACTTGCCACAAGTGCTGATCAACTCTCACAAGGTTTTCGAAATGTTGCCAAGGCTGTGAAACCGAGCGTTGTTAGCATTAACGTTTCTATCAAACCAGTTCAGGCTCAGTCTCCAGGGCGCGGTCGAAGGTCTCCTCTGCCTCCCGAGTTTGAGCAATTTTTTGGACGCGGACTTTCCGATGATTTCGATTTCCAAATGCCCCAACGTAAACAGGAAGGCATGGGATCGGGTGTGATCGTCAGTCCAAACGGATACATCGTTACGAACAACCACGTGGTACGCGGTGCGGACGAATTGCAAGTCAAACTTAGCGATAACCGCACATTCGAAGCGAAGGTCGTAGGCACTGACGAAAAAGGGGACATCGCGGTTTTGAAAATTGAGGCTTCCGGACTAGTCGCAGCGCCTTTGGGTGATTCGACCCAAATGGAAGTCGGCGATTGGGTCATCGCGATCGGCAGTCCGTTTGGATTAGCACAAACAGTTACCGCAGGTATCATCAGCGCGGTGAATCGAGATGAACACATTACCGAATACGATGACTTGATTCAAACCGATGCCGCCATCAACCCAGGTAACAGCGGCGGACCACTGTTGAATATGAAGGGCGAAATCATCGGCATCAACACGGCTATTGCTTCGCGGTCCGGTAGCTACGACGGAATCGGATTTGCAATCCCAAGCAATATTGTGAATAACACACTGCAAAGTATTTTGAAACACGGACGGGTGATGCGCGGATTTATTGGAACTCGCATCGAAGATCTAACTCCAGAAGCGGCCACCCAACTTGGCCTCGATCCAGCGATAACAGGTGCCTACATAGCGTTGGTTGCTGAAGGCGGCCCGGCCCAAAAAGCTGGCTTGCAAGCGGGTGATGTCGTCGTTGGAATTGATGACAAGCCAATTGAAGGGAGTGCCCAACTGCGCAAAATCATTGCAATGTACGCGCCTGATTCCAAAGTCCAGTTTAACATCCTTCGCAAAGGCAAGCCCAAAACAGTGACTGTCCAAATCGAGGAGCAAACCGATGAAAAGCTGGCGGCCATGAGTGGCGGTCGCATCATTGAGAAACTGGGGGTAGAAGTCGATCTGCTACCAGCGGCGAGAGCCAAGCAATCTGGATTGACCCGCGATGATGGTGGAGTCATTGTTACACGCGTTGATCCGAACGGGGCACTTGGCGAACTGCTTGTCGAAGGCGACATTATTCTGAACGTTAACGACCAACCCGTACGAAATCCGACCGACTTTGTTAAAGCCGCCGGGATGAACCAAGACACAATCAAAATTGTGGTTCGACGAGGACGTTCGACGATGACCGCGACCCTAAGTTTGCCTCGCAACTAGTTACGCATACAGTTTTTACAACTGAATTCACAACGCCATTGCCCTTTACCGGCGATGGCGTTTTTTCGTAGATAACGATCGAATCGCTCTGAGTTGGTTGCGAGCGAGGGGATTTTGTCTGCTGGCTGGGATTCGCGTCTATCGTTGTTTTTGGCTCAGGTTGTTCAGAAACCTACTGAAAAGCTATCTTTTTTTCGACGAAGACTTCGTTCGCCAAAACTCATCGAATTGTGGCCGCTTTGCTTGCTCGTCGTATAATCCTATTGCCATGTTGTCAGGCGTCGAGTATCAGCTTACCTTTGGAGCTTAGCATGGGATAACAAAGCTTTGGACTCCATAATAATTTCATTCAAACCAACTTATGGCATCGAGTGTCGATGCGTTAGCAAGGTTTGAACGAGCTGTGCGAAAAAATACTTCTTGAGATGATTCTATAGACGAAGGTTGAACTATGCCGCGTGGAAAAACTTACGACGATGTCATTCGCACTGTTGGTGATACGCCAATGATTCGCATCAATCGCTTGGTCCCGGCAAACCAAGCAACTGTGTTTGCGAAATGCGAGTTTTTTAATCCGCTCAACAGTGTCAAGGATCGTATTGGCATGGCCATGATCCAAGCGGCCGAAGAATCGGGACGGCTGACCAAAGAAACCCATATCATCGAGCCGACGAGCGGCAACACTGGGATTGCATTGGCGTTTGTGGCCGCTGCGAAGGGCTACCGTTTAACGCTGACCATGCCCGAATCGATGTCGGTCGAGCGCCGATCATTGCTCCGAGCTCTTGGAGCTAACTTGGTTTTGACTCCTGCCGCCGAAGGAATGCGCGGGGCTATCGCCAAAGCCGGCGAAATGGTTGCCAAAGATCCCGTGGGCTGGATGCCCCAACAATTTGAAAACCCCGCCAATCCCGCAGTACACGAACGTACGACGGGGCCAGAAATCTGGCAGGACTCGGGATCGCAAATTGACGCTATTGTCGCGGGAGTCGGAACAGGTGGAACGATCACGGGCGTCGCTCGATATATAAAACCTTTGAATCCAAATTTCAAAGTGATTGCCGTCGAGCCAAAACATTCACCCGTGATTAGCGGCGGGCAACCAGGCAAGCATCGTATTCAAGGAATCGGCGCAGGCTTTATCCCCAAGAATCTTGATACGTCTTTGATCGATGAAGTCATCCAAGTCGATGATGAGGACGCTTTCGAATTTGGACGCCGACTTGCCAAG
>JANMNK010000422.1:0-2817 GCA_031373875.1 Pirellulaceae bacterium
ATTGCTTGCAGGACAGTATATCAAATTACAAATTCAAAGGGGTCAAAGGGCGAAGGGGTCAGGCCTCTTTGCTGGAGGGGAAGTGGATCTGTTGGCGACCGTGGGGACGGATGGTCGATTCCAGGTTGAGCCGACTTGCAATGGACTCGACCCAGTCAGGGTCGCCAAGCGGTCTGCCCCGGTGGGCTGAAAGCCGGGCTGCTGCCAACTCTGGTTCCGTTAGCGGAGGGTTGACCCGCTCCACCCATCCCGGAAGTCTTGGAATCGGCCAGGGCGAAAGCAGCGGTGGCTGCCGTGCAGGTTTGTGAAGCCAATGCCAAAGAGAACCCCACCGCCATTGTACCGCTCGATTGACCAGTCCAGCACGCAACGCATTGCGGTCGACGTACCGGCAAACTACGAAGAAGTACTCGTTGTCTTGAATCGGAAAGCTCTTGTACCGTTGCTGATAAGCACCCATGCATAGGTTTACAGTCACTTGAAGTAACCGTGGCTAACGCCAAAACGGCTGATAAAGCTAGATAACTTGTGCTGGTGTGCTTAAATGTGCCCCAATCCGCTGGTGTGATAGTGTGCATGATAGCGCATCGTATGCGTGCCTCCAATCCAGCCCATGAACCGACTCATCTCGCCATCAACCAAAGGACGCAGCAACAAATGATAGTAGTTGGGCATCAACTGAAACGAAAAGTGTTTGACATGATAGATTTGCAAACCTTCGTAGAGGATTCGTTCAAACGCTTCGAAGTCAGCATCCTTGTGAAAGATGGTTGCTCGCAGGTTGCCGCGATTCAATGCGTGGTACAGTTCGCCAGCTTCATCAGCCCGTGGTGTTCATGGCATCGGCTTTCCTCTCCAAATCCAAACCGGGAAAACCTCGCCCTACACCATCCCAACACCCAATCAAGAGGCCGACCCCTTTGTTTGTCCCCGGCAATTTGCACCAGAACGAGAATCGGCCAAAAGTGGTCCGCCGCCACGCTGCTTTACTAGCATCCCAGCGAAGCGGGGCCTTGTGCCCCTTGCTTCGCAACAGGTTTGGGGTGCTAACATCGTCGCTGGTTTGTGCCCGAATCAGCTCCTTCTTCATCAGTGCAAATTAGCGAAGATTAGTGTTCCCATTCCTTCCTTGGCGATGCCCACGCGCCCGGGCCGAGGATCTCGCCGTTAGACGCTTTGCTTACTTTCCACCGCGGGGGAAGATGCCGGATGGTGTGTTACGTGGTCGCTGCTTTATCAATACGATTTGGTGGTTAACGCTTTTTGCTTTGGAAAAATGGACGAGTATTTCTAACACGACCCCTTCACACACCCTACTTTTCTGCCAAGTTGACAGGTTCTGAAAATGGTTTTTGAGTAGCGCAAAAAGCGTGCCGGTCGACTGCGATTGTGCCGCTATTTCAAAAGTATGCCTGGCGCAAATCTCGTGCCGAACAGTATTGGGTGTGTCCCCGTTGTCTCAGCATCCTTGAAAAACTGCAGGGCGGACTTTTTGCACAGGGCGGCACCCAAATCAACGAAGCGGCACTTCCGCATTAGGTATCATTCGCCACTTTGCGATCATTGATGGAACTCGACCGTTTTGGCCGAAATAGAAGTGATTTTTGTGACCATCCCATAAGGGATCATCAGTTTGCAACTCAATGCGATAGACAACACCCACATGCGCTAACTTGACCTTACGAATCTCTGATACCTGCCAATTGATTTTTGAATCACCAGAGAATTTCCCAAGTGCGATTTGGATTTGGTTGTTGACGACTTGTTGCCAAGCGTCTTCTGATCGACTCTCAATCGTATGCTCGTCATCCTTGGTAGCATTGTCTGTCAGCTTTTCAAGTACTAAATTAGTTTGTAAGTCCGCAGATACCCCGGCCATGCTAGCGATATCCGGGACCGTTTCATGGAACGAGATTTCATGCCGCCATTGTTTGGCGTCGGTGGAAAATAGTGCAAAGAAACTACCTGGAAACCCGTCGTTAGATACTGTTCTCCAAACTACTCGGAAATACCAGATTCTTGCGGTCGGATGGTTAACTAGCTCGATGCTCCGTATTTTTAATGTGACTGGAACAAATACGTTCATCGTCTGTTGCCTGAAGGAATTCAAAAACTCCTCCCAGTACTCACGAACTTGCTCTGCGGCCTCAAAGGTCTCCTTTGGTGTCGCACAATTTGCAAAGTGACAGTCCTTTTTGTTGCCCAGGGAAATTACTGGAATGTAGAAGCCAACTCGCAAGTCGTTAAAGACATACTCTTCAACAGGTTGCGTTGGATCGAAATCCTCTCCCGTCACAAAATCGGAAACAGAAGCGGCAGGTTTTGTGAATTTTCCTTGTTGTAATTCGATCACTGGGATCGTCTTGTCCCAGTTAACGAACAATGGATATTCCGTAAGATCATTATTGTCCACTATCATCCTCGCGACTAGAAAAAAACCTAGTCCCCTAATTCTAGCCGAACGCAAATCGTGGCATGTAATGCGATTGATCTTCACTCCATCGTTCGTAGGCAAATTCAGCAACGCGTTATTGACACGCTCTTCGATCCTGGCAGCCAAAGTCGTGTCAGCGATAAATTGAATCGTAGTCGGTTCCTTTGCGTCTGATTCGTTCATCCTTGGTAGTTCAATAGAACTTGTAAGCTGGCGACGAATAATAAAGGCATCTTCTTCTTCATAACAAACGTTTTCAAGAATACTTTGCAACTGGTCATGACAGAGCATGGATGCGGATTGTACGAATGGACCTCTCGCATCAAAGATCTCTACTGCCGCATCCACGGTTGTCGCCACTTAATCTACCACTTTGCGCCTCA
>JANMNK010000423.1:0-2940 GCA_031373875.1 Pirellulaceae bacterium
TTTGGCAAGGTCTGTACCCAGCGTTCGGTGAACGTCAGGATAAAGGTGGAGGGTCATAGCAAGTAATACGGCTGTTATGACAACATAAGAGGTAGGCTGGCTTCGAAACCAAATTACCAAGAACATCGCAGTCGTGAAAACGAAAAGAATCGTCTTATCTAGGAAATGGCTTTTCGAGTTACTTGGTAGAATTGTTTCCACAGAACAAAGTCCACTAGAAAATTTCCCGAAACGTCCTGACGATTAATATACGGACAATATGTGATGGCCAAATTTGTAATTAGCGACACTTGGGGTTGTAGGATATTTTTAGTAGTTCACGCAAGCTCAGTAATTTCGGAATCTCAATCGTGAATGCCAGCTATAGTCGTGATTTTGAGACTAATATCTAGTTCATACTGAGAAAGTTACTGCCAAACCTCTAACTGGGTAAAGTCGCTGCTGAAAATGTTGGAGCTAAATCGGTTTTTTGGGAGTTCAGATTTTGAACGATAAACAACAGCTACGAGCTCAAATTGCAACCGAGCAAAAGACTGCGTTTATTGCATCGATCGTGATGGCCCTGGCTGCTGTGGCGTTGTTCTTCCTCCCCGGAGTTGATGCCACTGCACGCGTCTGGCTAGCGGGAACTTTAGGGAAGGTCGCGATTGTTACATTCATGCTCTCGGTCGGCTGGGTTCCGCTCAGGCGTATTTGGAGTATGAATGGGGGCAAAGCGGCGGTGATCGCAACCTTGGTATGCTTGTTTGTTGCTGCATTTCGACCCCGCGCCGTATTCGTCGTCTTTCCGGTAGTTGTCATTGCAACCGGAATGTACCTGGCCCTCGCTTGGGGCGAGAGGTTTTTTCGCAAGCCTTAGACTTGTGCATTCTGCTTGTCCGTGCCTTGCCCGCGTCACGGTTGATGGCGAGATGAGTCGGTTCATGGGCTGGATTGGAGGCACTCATACGATGCGCTATCATGCACACGATAATACCAGCGGATTGGGGCACATTTATCAGCAACGGTACAAGCGCTTTCCGATTCAAGACAACGAACACTTCGTCGTTGTTTGCCGGTACATCGAACGCAATTCGCTGCGTGCTGGGCTGGTCGATCAAGCGGAACAATGGAGGTGGGGTTCTCTTTGGCATTGGCTTCACAAACCTGCATTGCAGCCACCTCTGCTTTCGCCCTGGCCGATCTCAAGACGTTCGGGATGGGTGGAGCGGGTCAACACTCCGCTATCGAAACCAGAGTTGGCAGCAGTCCGGCTTTCAGCCCAACGGGGCAGACCGCTTGGCGACCCTGACTGGGGCGAGTCCATTGCAAGTCGGCTCAACCTGGAATCGACCATTCGTCCCCGCGGCCACCAATAAATCCACTTCCCCTCCACCAAATAGGCCTGACCCCTTTGAATTTTCCGTCCTTGTAACCGCCGAAAAAAAGGGAGCCAATTTCATCGGAATGAAGGGAGCCAGTTTTCTCGGGTGATGATGTAATTTCACGGAGGCCCAGTTCACTCCGCGACGTTTTTTCGTGGAGTTCGTCAATAGTCAGATTGTTGCCTTGCGTGGTTCTGGATCTTTAATCGCGGCTAATTTTCGCTTGACGTCAATGTGTTTTGAACCTATCGATCCGTCGTTGGCTGTGGATGTTACTCATTGCGCGTTGTGCAACTCTCGATTTCGCAGCTGGGAGCGGCTGGTGACTACTATGGTCACGCTTGTCCGCAGAACAGAGCGTAGAGCGACGTGCACGGTTGGCAATGCTTCACATTCCGACCAATCATCCTTTTCGCAATCAATCATCTGCTGATCACGCAAAGGGACGTGCTGGATATCGATGGGTCCTTCAGGCTTGGTGCTGGGCGAAAACATAAAAAAACGCGGTAAAGAGCCTCAGGACGGGTTTGGCGGACGGGGTTTGATAAGGGCGACAAACTCGATGAGTAGCTCCGAGATCTGGTTCGTCTGCATCGCGATGAATCAATCGATTGACTATTGTGAACGCGAGAAACGATTTGACGTCAAGCTCGGCACTGTTACGAAAGCAGTGATCGCAATCAATCTGGTTTCGTTCAAGCATGCTACGATTTGAAAGTCAGGACCGCGCAACGATCATCAACCGGAAGAAAGTCCAGCTCGCCGACGAGACAAAGGTTTCAAAAATTCGAACTCCAAAATGATAACCTATAGCCGCATCTACAGGGATTCACTACTTAAAAAGTAGGAGAAGGAGACAAAGAAGGCATACCAGCGAGATATATCTCGTTTTCCAAGTAGGAAAAGAAGAAAAATGCAGGAAGTAGACGTAAAACGAATGGAAGTAGGCTTACTAACAGTGGCTCCCAACCAGTCGATGAAAATGGCCCCGTTTCAATCGTTGGTCACAGTCCCCGCGGCCACCAATAAATCCACTTCCCCTCCACCAAATAGGCCTGACCCCTTTGAATTTTCGAGTGAATAAATATAGATGTACTTGGAGGTAATTGAGATGGCAATTGAGACACTGCGTCGTCTGCACCCGACCGTGCTTTTGTTTGCAAGTGTTTTGGTCATGTTAAGCGACGTCGCGTTTTCCAAATCTACGCCAAGTAGAGTTTCCGTAACGGAAAACTCCGTGGAAAACAATTATCGCGGATTGATCGTGCGCTACAATTGTACGAAGGAGATCGCTTCACAAGAGTCGGAGAGCATTTCGAATTTTGATTCCAGCAAGGCCTTTGTTGAGATAGCGGCAATTGCCCAGCGAGAACAAGTTGACATTGCCGTATTGTTGCAAGACCTGGAAATGGCGATACAGGGTCGAGCTCCAGAAATCAAACTTGAATTGAGCAGTATCGGAATAGTTGAATTTGGATTTTTTGACGTCCACGCTCATTGGATGTTTGTCGTTAAATGGGGAGTATCTCGTGACGGTGAGAGAGTTGGGGAATTTGCATGCCCATATTCGCTGGGC
>JANMNK010000828.1:0-3279 GCA_031373875.1 Pirellulaceae bacterium
CCAGCAGGTATTTTTAAAAGCGCGCGATTATTTTCACCTAATACAAACTGATTAAGCATTTTATAAGTCGGTGAATCTGGGCGCCCATCATAAAGAACGACTTGCGTTTCACCATGCCCAAAAAAACTTCTATCATCTTGAAGTTTATGATACACCCATCCTTTTATCATATTTGGTCTAATTGTAACATGATAGACATACACCAAAGGCTCGTGATTTTCTTATTCTTGTCGGAGAAAACATCGCCAAGTAATCGCAGCTGCTCGACAGATAGACCGCTGATTTGAGCGACTTTTTCGACCGTGTATTCGGCAACGCTTGATTGGTATTGTTCGAGCGATATAGGTTCGCCCATCAATGTTTGCGGCGAGCCCGGCCCACGGAAATTGCAGTGTTTCGTGACAAACTCTTTGTCCCACGCGTTCCGTTCGATCAACTGATTTGCGATGCAATTGGCAATGGCCATGTCCGACTGAGGTTGCATCAGCATGACATGATCAGATTGCTGGCTCGTTCGCGTCGTGCGGGTGGTCAAATCGATCAGCGTGACTTTTTCTCCACGCAAACGACGATCGACAACGCGACTGAATAGAACGGGATGCATTTCTGCAAAATTATTGCCCCACAGTATTAGCACATCGCAGTGGTCCAGGTCGTCAAAACAATTGTAAGGTTCATCGACGCCGTACGTGCTGATATAACCGGTAACTGCCGAAGCCATGCAGAGGCGCGCATTAGGTTCGATGTGATTGTTGGCCAAGCCGCCTTTCATGAATTTGTTAGCGGCGTAGCCTTCGGGAATCGTCCATTGTCCCGAACCGTAGAAGGCGAATGTTTCTGGCGACGCGTTGATTCGTTCTGCGATAACATTGATTGCTTCTTCCCAAGAAACCGGCACCAATTGCCCGTTCTTGCGAAGCATCGGTGTGCGCAAGCGATCTTGACCATACAGGATCATTCCCGTGTGATAACCTTTGACGCACAGCAATCCCTTGTTCACTTCCGCTTGACGGTCTCCGGTCACTGCAACGACGCGACCGTCTTTGACACCTACTTGAACATGGCAGCCGGTACCGCAAAATCGGCACGGTGCTTTGTTCCAGACTACTCCGGGAACTTGTGGCAATTCAGTCCCACCCGGAGGTACGGGTTGCCCCGAGGGCGGATCAGCGGCAAAAGTATGCTTGGCTGCTAAACTTGTTGCTGCCGCCATAGCAGTTGACTTGATGAATGCTCGACGATCATGCGTCATGAATTCAAACTCCTCGTTCCTGGCTTTCGACGATAGGCAGAGCGGGCGAAAAATCAAAATTGCCCGATTCGGAACTCTCCGATTCAAAACTCACGAAGGCCACTTCGACATGAACAACGCCTGGCAACTCCGTTACCCATTCGTGCCAATGTCGAGCATCGTGGCCGTCGTCGGCCTGGAGAACGACAGGCAACCTTGGGCCTTGAGCAACGCCGACTTCGAATACGGGCATCGCCGCGAGAGCGTTTTGAATGCTCGCGGATGCTTCAGAAGATTCAGGCAAGGTGACGACGAAGCTGCTGATCCACATGGCACGGAGTTTCCTTGGCTGTCTGAGAGATTCAGGTAAGTTATCGGCCGTCCGGACTGATGTCAAGAATTAAATACCTTTTTTTCTTGATTTATGATTCTCAGTGGTATAGGATGTCGATCCAATGAATTCGAGAAAAGGATTTATGGCGTCTCAAGCGGCATTTTGTCTTCGACTTTTTGTAATGCAGTTCACGAAGAAACCCATGATCAAATCGTTGACCCTTATCGTTTCCGCAGGATGTTTGCTCGTGGCTGGAGCCGGTGTGTGGCGTAGTTTCTCTGACTCACAGCCGACGGTTGCGACACCAGCGCATGCCCTGCTAGCTACGAGTGAACTTCCACTTGATGGAACCGCTGCTGTTTCCCGCGATTCAAGCTCAAAACAGGGTGAGTTTGCGGTCACCATTATTCCATTAACCAAGTCCCCTTCGGTTGCAAGCGACCTGGTGGATTATCACGGCAACCCAGTCTACGTGCGGTGCGACACTTGTCACACGTCGCGTCCCGCCGATACCACCACTCGCGAATCGAAGCAACTCGATTTGTTTCACCAATCTCTCAAGATACAGCATGGCAGCTTGGCTTGTGTTTCTTGTCACGATGCTCGAAACGGCTATTCGGGCTTGCACCTAGCCGACGGCACTGCGCTGGAATACACCGAGTCCATTCAACTCTGCGCCCAATGCCACGGTCCGCAGTATCGCGATTATCAAAAAGGATCACATGGTGGAATGACTGGATATTGGGATCTCAAGCAAGGGCCGCGCGAGCGAAACCAATGCCGTCATTGTCACGATCCTCATTCGCCAAAGTACCCGATCGTTCAGCCAGTAGCTGGCCCTCGTGACCGATTCGCACCGCACTCGAAAAAGGACAGCCATGAGTAACAAGTCTGTGCAATTGCCAGTCGTTAATACGGAAACAGACGGGCGGCGTGGTTTCTTCAAGGCATGCGGTGCCACCCTCGGTCTCGCTGCATGGGCAACCTCGCTTCGACCATTGGTCGAATGGGCCGGCGAACTCAGCATGGACGAATTGCTTCAAAAGCATTTCCGAGAGCTGACTTCGGATCAAAAGCAGACAGTATTCAAGAAATTGGAGGAGGACACCAAAGAGAACTATGGTGCCGACGTCACAATCAGCGACCACCCTGCCCTTCCAGGAGTGCAATACGCTTACGCCCTGAATTTGTCTATCTGCATCGGATGCCGCAAGTGCTCGGAAGCTTGCCACATCGAGAACAATCACGATCGCAAAACCAACAACTCCTACATTCGCGTCTTCGAAATGGAAAAAGGCGGAATCAACTTTGACCAAGGGGATGTAAACTACGATCACCCTGTTCCTCAACCTGGCAAATTCTACATGCCAGTCCAATGTCAACAGTGCGAGAATCCTCCCTGCGTAAAAGCTTGTCCCATCGAAGCCACTTGGCAGGAGCCCGATGGGATAGTCGTCGTCGATTACAACTGGTGCATCGGTTGTCGGTATTGCGAAGCGGCGTGCCCATACCATGCCCGCCGCTTCAATTGGGAAGCTCCCACAATTCCTGCGGACGAAATCAACCCTAACCAAGGCTATCTGTCGAACCGAATACGTCCGCAAGGAGTTATGGAAAAATGCACGTTTTGCTTGCATCGAACGCGTGAAGGCAAAATGCCGGCTTGCCTCGAAGCATGCCCGACGGGTGCAAGAGTGTTCGGGAATATTCTCGA
>JANMNK010000616.1:0-3976 GCA_031373875.1 Pirellulaceae bacterium
TCAAGCCACTGACAAGCCTGCACGGAATGCCCCGCGCTCGAGCTACGGCCGCTAACAAGACTGCATGCTCGGTGCAGTCACCTTGCAGCTCTTGCGCAACCTGCCCGGCACTTAAGAAACCTTTCGAGAAATCCTTTTTCACAATAGCGGAATAAACGCCACGGCAAAGTTTTGCGGCTTCGCTATTCGTGCCAGCATCTGCGGCGATCAATGCGTTGGCTAGCTCGATCACTTGAGGATCGTCGCTTTGAATATACTGCGACGCAGCCAAGAACTCAGGACCGGGCGGCTCGTCCGATACCACTGCCGTCGCCTCCACTTGCGCTTTATGAACGGTTACGTCGAGCGTTAGCAGATCTCCTGAAGAAACTTCCTGAAAGTCCGACTTGGGCAGCGTCCTCGACCAGTCGGCATTGATGGAAGATCGAACGCGATACTTGATCGTCGTCGCTTCGGTTGCTTTTTCAATCGGACGACTAAGTGGAACAGAGGTAATTTCCATCAAGTCCAATTCGCCCGAATCTCGAACTGCGAGAACTTGCGATGCGTTGGCCCGAAAAGAACGCAGATCGAGTACACCAATAAAAGATTTTTGAATCGTCGCAGATGAATCAACCCAAATTCGCGATTCCAATACATTTTTACCCAGAACAGTAAGGACGTGTACTTCCAACAGATCTGCAAGTGAACCATCAAGAACCGGACTTTTGTTGACGCTGTCCGCCTGAAGTACAGCTTCGACAACTTGTCCGACGATTGGATCGAAGTAATGAAGCCGACGTTGTTCGCTTGGCTTGATAGGTCTACGTTTGATCGACTGTTCAACAGCGTAAGGACCGCGAAATTCTGGTTTCCATGGAATGTTGACCGCCGTCGACTTACCCTGCTTGACGATTTTTAGTTGCAGCGAGCCCTTGATAACATTTCCGTCAGTCACGGTTACTTCGTCGCCAACCTTCAATTCCGAATGGATAGTTTGTATTTCGCCATTCAACTTTTCTATGGTGGTTACGACTAATCGTTGTTCGATTTTCTGACCCCCGCGATTTACGCGAACAAGACTCTCCGTCTCTGTTCGGAGAGCAGAAGCGTCCAGCGTGTATGTCGGGGAAATGCGTTGATACAAGTAACCTATGGGACGTTCACCAATGTATTGAATCTCCCAGGCTTCGCGAGGCAACTCCGATTCGTGTATCCAGGCTGTATCGTTTTTATCGATTGCAACGTTGCTGAAATTGGGAGCGACACCTGCGGTCGGCGTTTGCTGTTTGGATTTATCGGGCTTGGCGGCGACTCGATCCGGCGGGGATTCTGCGGGCTTGAGTTTGGCAATCTCTTCGAGCGGACGTAGCCGATTGTCGGTGGGATATTGAATAACTTGTTGCGAAGCGGACTTTCCTTGTTTCTTTCGACTCGAATTTTCTCTGTCCGGACTACAACCCGAAATGCAAGTGATACCCGCGATGGCATAGAGCGAGAGGATTAGGCCGCTTGTGATCGACTTTCGCCATCGTGAATTTGAATGCATGGATTCTCCTTCGGTAAGAACCGTTTCAAGCATCTGGAAAATTATAGTCGAGTGGCGGCGGGCTGACATTTTCTCTCGCTGACCTTCCAAAGGGTGGCTTTTAGCGCCAATTCGGCGTCTTGTGACGATTGTATCGACATTTGCAGTGAGGGAAAGAAAAAAGATAGAGAAGAGTTTGTGAATTGGGTACTTAATAGTGACCTAGCTTTGGTTGTGCGAGGCCGTGTCGGCTTGGCTGGTTCATTATTTGGTTCACCCCTCTTCAATTGAAAAAGTAAATCCATGGGTCCGTTGCCAAGAACTCCGCGAAGTAACCAAGCTTCCTCATCGCAATCGCAAGCTCAATCTTCACTTTCAAGTTTTGAGTCGTTGACCAATGATGAACTCGAAGCCCATTTGGAAGTATTCCGTTACGGCGTATTTGACCTGACAGACGCCGTCCGGCCTTCCTTTGACTTGAAGGTTGTCCCGCGACAAGGCTTCCGACACGACGCCTACGTGGACCCTAAGTCATCGGTTCGCGTGCCTGTGATCATGGCGGCGGCGTCGCGAGAAAGACTTTTTGAGCTGTTCATTGATCTTATCGCTCCACTTGGCGAAGTTGTCGATGTGGTCTTGGAGACGAGCCACCACGGCGGCGACGACGGACATCGCGATCTTTACCGCGAACATATCGACATGCCAGTCCTCAAAAGCATTCTTTACGATTTCGAAGATTTGATCCTCAACTGCGGATGCACCGGGATCGCCGTTCTGAATCCTGCAAAGAAGCAAGAGATTCAGTTCGACGAACACAAAATGCTCATTGCGTACGGTTCACCTCTCGAATCGTTCGAGCGAATATTCATCGAACACGATGTGTATATTGACGAAGATATACGATTTATCACCGAAGCCGAACACGTCCATTCCAGCAGCGATCGTTTCATCAATGAATTCGAACAACTGACATTCCGCTTAGGGATCGATCAGCATAACGGCTAGGACACGTCAGACTATCTGGGCAAGCGCAACCTCACAACTCGGTTGAACCATTATCGCTTACCCGTCCCAACCTTCCTTGTGCCGACATGGTCGCAATGCCGATCATGATTAAGCTGCAGGCGCTTGCCGCAGTGGTAATAACACTCGTCGAGTTCTCCTCCACCAGAACCAACCCAGCCGCAATCGCGCCCACAAGCAATCCCGACATAAGGACTTGTGGTAGCTCCTGCCAATTCACTTTTCCGAAAAACATAATCGGTACGGAAAGCATCGCACCTAAGATCCCTACCGCTGAAAGGAAAATCAAAGCATACCTTGGGTCGTTCATTGCGTTGCCACGCAATGTTGCTTCTCGCAAAACGATACCGCCAAATGCTGTTAGCGTGAGCAAAAGGAAAAAACTGATAATCGACGTTGTTCGCAATTTCCGAACACGCTTGGTTTCCCCAGTACGCAATCGATAATCGTTTTGCGAAGTTTGATCACTAGTTTTTTCGGTCGGCTCATCCGAGTGATTATGCATTAGGTTTTCCTAATTTATTCCGGCAGGGTTAATGGTTGTCCGTCCATCCGATTTGCGCACTGTCGAAGCACTTGAATATCGGTATACAAAGCTTGAAACCGGACGCTTCCATCGGCGTAACCGAAATGCAGTCCGGCCGGATGCATGCTTGAAAATGGACCGACTTCTAATGCACCGCTCGGACCGCCAGTCAAAGTTTCAAGGTAACCTTTCGGCGTGTAGACTTCCATCTCGGCTGCGCTCGCACCCCTCTTATTTGGTTCGTTTGCCAGGAGTGTTTCGACTTCGCTTGGGTCGATGACAACTCGATGATGCGCTCTGATCGCTACGCTTCCTCTGTTGATGGGTGACCCCAAATTGCGCAAGGAAGAGCGAGTCCCCGACGCCCAGCCATAATCCGTGGCATCCAGAATTTTCTCTCCGATCCCTATCGTGCAAAACAAACCGTCTGGCACGTCATCCATTCGGAAACTCCGATTGCGAACAAACAATCCGTCATTCGACGAATCGATGGGAGCCTCCCGTGAATGATGCGACCCGGCGTAATTCGTGACGCTAAAGGGATGAATGGAGCTTGGGCAGACGAATTTGCTAAGTGTGGCTTTGCGAGCCTCCAAGTTGGACGGCGAGTAAACGCTTTCACGAAAGTCCATCGCTCGATATAAATTCGGTTGGTCCAAGTACGGCAACAAAGAACTTAGCCAGTTATGGTGATATCCAGAAGGAAGGTTTCGAATCGGTCCAGTCGGTTCAACGACTCCCGCCGGAAAATAGCCACTGTGTGACTCGTAGGCATGTAGCGCAAGCACTAGTTCCGTCATGTTCGATTGACAAGCCAATCGTCTTGTCGACTCTCGTACGGATTGAACCGCAGGCAGTATCAAGCTGACCAACATTCCGATTATGGCTATGACAACCAATAATTCCACCAAAGTAAAACC
>JANMNK010000657.1:0-3018 GCA_031373875.1 Pirellulaceae bacterium
ACGAGCGCGAAACGACCAGCATGAGTCGTTTTAAGCTTTGCGAAAATTGCTTGGGCGAATACACCAACCCAACGGATCGCCGCTTTCATGCGCAGACTACCTGCTGTGCGCGGTGTGGACCTACACTTGAAAATCTGGCAAAGGGAATGGACTGCCTTCGTGACGGAAAAATAGTTTGCGTCAAGGGAATTGGGGGTTACCAATTGCTCGTGGATGCTCTCAATCCGGTAGCTATACGGCGACTACGGGACTTAAAAGGTAGGCGTGAAAAACCATTTGCTGTGATGGTCCCCAGCATGCAATATGCAGAAAATGTCAGCAAGCTGCATACACTTGAAAGGGAGTTGTTGCAAAGCAATGCCGCTCCCATCGTCGTCGTACTCGCCAAGAAAGACTGCTTTCCGGATGAAGTCTCCAAGGGATTATCGACCGTGGGCCTGATGTTGCCTACTACGCCACTTCACGAATGGCTGACACGTGAGATAGGTCCTTTGGTTGTCACCAGCGGAAATCTTGAAGGCGAGCCGATTGTTTTCGAAGAGTATCAAACGTGTGAATCGCGCGAGAAAATCTCCGATGTTTGCATCGATCACGATCGACCAATCCGACGACCGATCGATGATAGCGTCGTTCGCGTCATGGGTCAGCAAGCGGTCACTTTGCGATTAGCACGAGGTCTTGCTCCTCATTCGTTACGCTTAGGAACTGGCCGCATACACGCCGACCAGAATATTTTGGCTGTCGGGGCACATCAAAAAGTTGCAATCGCTATAGCCAGCGACCTCCAACAGGTGCTTTGCCCACATCTAGGCGATATGGATACATTGGCTTCCCGGCAGCGATTCGTTGATCAAGTCGAGGATTTGACGCGTCTGTACCAAGTTGATCCTACGGTTGTGGTACACGATTATCACGGAGATTATTTTACATCGCGATGGGCCAAGGATTATGCCAGCGAAAAAAACGCCCGAACCATTGCCGTGCAGCACCATCATGCTCATGTTGTTGCAGGAATGATTGAGCCAGGATGGCTTGACCGCGAAGTGCTCGGTGTGGCTTGGGATGGAACGGGATTGGGAACTGACGGCACGGTCTGGGGTGGCGAGTTCCTAAAAGCAACTTCGACAGGATTTGATAGGATTGCATGTTTGAGACCCTTTGCCATGCCTGGTGGTGAAGCAGCGATTCGAGAGCCCTGGCGACTTGCCATATCTCTTCTTAATGAGGTACGCGCATGGGATAACACGGTGAGCTTTCAGTTACCGAACGAAACGAACACTAAATCCAAGCTTATCCACTCGATCAACGCTCCGTTCACAAGTAGCATGGGACGGTTGTTTGATGCGGTCGCAGCACTGATTTTACCGGACGAAGAACTTCGATCTGGACGAGCCGGTTACGAAGGTCATTTCGCTGCTTTGCTAGAGTCGTGTTGTGACGAGGACGCGCCGGGCATCTATTCGATGCCGATTTGCGAACCCAGTACGATTGCGATTCCTGGCGGCCGACAGTTGCACCTTCCAAAAACGTTAGATTGGCGTCCCATGATTCGCGACATACTCAACGATCTTGCTCGAAACATCCCTGCATCGACGATTGCAATGCAATTCCACCGGACACTGGCATGCGCAGTACGGCAAGTATCTTCTCTAAATGGGTCGTTGCCTGTTGTGTTGGGTGGCGGAGTTTTTCAAAACAAGATCTTGGTGGACTTAATTACAGAAGAGTTCGCGAATCGGTCGGCCTTCATTGCGATTCCCAGTAAAATTCCCATCAATGACGGCGGCATTGCGGCCGGTCAATTAGCAATTGCAAGTGCGATTCTTGCAGAGGAGCAGTGATGTGCTTAGCCATTCCTGGCCAGGTTGTACGTTGGATAGAGAGAGAACAACCATTCTGCGAAGCCGACATCCAGTTTCTCGGTATACGTCGCAAATGTAACCTGTCGTGTGTGCCCGATGCTCAAGAAGGCGACTATGTGATCGTCCATGCCGGAGTTGCAATCAGCAAAGTGGATACGGCTGCCGCTGAACAGCTCTTGCAAGAAATTTCGAGCAGTGAGATTTGGGACGAACTGAATGGAAACGCATCATGAAGTACGTCGACGAATATCGTGATCCTCAGTTGGCTGCAAGCTTGGTCGCTAAGATTCGCAGCGTCGCGACGAGGCGATGGACGCTTATGGAAGTTTGCGGTGGGCAGACGCATGGGCTGCTGCGTCACGGCATTGACGAAGCTTTAGAGGACGTCGTTGAAATGTTGCATGGTCCCGGCTGTCCCGTATGCGTCACGCCGATTGAGTCGATTGAGAAAGCCATCGAGTTGGCTCGGCAGCCGCAGACTATTTTGGCTAGTTTTGGAGACATGTTGCGAGTGCCTGGAGCGACTGGGAGCTTGCTCAAGGCGAAGAGCCAAGGCGCGGATGTACGAGTTGTGTACTCACCGCTCGACGCGGTGGAAATCGCCAAGAATAACCCGAATGCACACGTCGTATTCTTTGCCGTTGGGTTTGAGACCACTGCGCCGGCAACGGGGCTAGCTGTTCTTCAAGCACAACGGCTGGGGCTTGAAAACTTTTCGTTGTTGAGCGCGCATGTACGAGTCGAACCGGCGATGCAATCGATCGCACAATCGCCAGAATGCCGCGTTCAAGGCTTTTTAGCGGCGGGGCATGTCTGCACGGTGATGGGCTACGACTGTTATCAAGAATTTTCTCGCAAGTATCGCCTGCCGGTGGTGGTGACAGGATTCGAGCCTATCGATTTGCTGAGCGGTATCTACGAATGCGTCCGTCAATTAGAGAACGGACAGTGCGCGGTGGCAAACGAGTATGCTAGGAGCGTACGGTCGGAAGGGAACGTAAACGCTCAGTCTATTATCGAACAAGTCTTCGAAATTGCAGATCGGCCTTGGCGAGGGTTGGGGGTGATTCCTGAAGGGGGATTGGTCTTGCGGGGCGAGTTCAAGCAATTTGATGCCGATAGCCGTTTTCCAAAAATGTCCGCTCAGTTTGCCGAG
>JANMNK010000663.1:0-1755 GCA_031373875.1 Pirellulaceae bacterium
GTTGCAAAACACCGGAGCTAATCCGTAAGGAGATATGGGCCCACATCATCAGCTACAACCTGATTCGAGCGATGATCGCTCAATCAGCGATGAAACATGGTATAGAACCCAGAACGATTAGTTTCAAGGGTGCAATGCAAACACTCGCTGCGTATCAGCCAATCCTCAAAGCGATTTGGCACAATCGCTCGAAGCGTCGGATTGAAATCTATCACCAAGTACTTGATGCAATTGCTACGCACCGCGTCGGAGATAGGCCAGACCGTTTCGAGCCCAGGCAACGGAAACGACGCGACGGTGCTTATGACCTACTCACCAAGCCAAGAAATCAAGCAAAACGCGAAATTCAACGGCAATTGAAGCGTTAACTAAGTGCCATTCGCGTGTCCAACCGGTGCGAGTTGGCATTCGAAGCCAAGATGCTGGGGTTTGTCTACCCGAAACGAGTTGGCGTTCAGGCCAATTGCCTTGGTTCCAAGTGATTAGTCACCCAAGGAGTGCACAGTCAATCCCATTCATCGGGAGGTCGAAGATCGCCACCCCCGCTCTTGCTACGTAGTGGACCTGAGACAACACGCCACGTTTTCTTGCTCCATTCGGGGCGGGCGTAGCAAAATCTTCCATTGGCGGTAGCTAGGTTTTCTGTAATTCGATGCTCATGTCTTGACCACCGCGTAGAACTCGAATTATCTCGATTGCATGGTCTCGCTCGATGTAGAACACGACATGATTCGGGAAGTCCTTCACCAATTTTGTTCGCACCCCGGCGAGTTCGGGATGACGACTCGGAAACGGAGCACCGCTGGCTGGAAACAATGACAATCCTTTTATCGTCTGTTCGGCGCGTTCAAGAAATCTAAATGCCGTGTCGATGCTTCCATCAGCTATGTACATTGCGTGCCCTTCGACATCTTCGGCTGCCTTGGGACGCCGAATAATCGGCTTCAAATGACTCACTTACCCGAGGCCTTCGTGACTACACGACTCCTGATAGCCAGCCATTCATCGTCCGTCCATGGTTCCGCTGAACCGCTCTTGATTCCTGCTATCAACGCCTGCTCAATCTCTCCCTGCTTCTCGCTCGCAGCGGCTACGAGTGCCACGATATACTCACTTGCACTTGCAAACCCGGCTTGCTCAGCACTTTCGTCGACATACGACTGCAAATGGTCTGGTAACTCAACGGGAATTGTTGACATTTCTTGATTCTCCTAATTGCTACATAAACAGGCCGCGACCGCCAACATGGTTTTTTCCGACAGTCCGTTCGGACACGACGTCCATTATAGGCTATCCGTGTTGGATTGGTAGAATCTCTCGAATGCAGCTTTTTGCACAGCTCGGCGGCGGATTCGAGATTGGTGCGATCACATCAGGTTTGGCTGTAAGCAATCAGGGAAACAACGCGGTCAGGCCTCTTTGATTTTTTCTTGGGTGAATCGACCCGTTTTTTTGTGCGGGGATCGTTTTTCATTGCTGGCCAAACGTAAACCCCTAGCCAGACCGACCCTCGCTGTTTTGGTCGTAGAAGCGCAGTCTGGCTGCGTCAGCCAACGTTGACAAGCCACTTGCGGCCTACGCGATGGGCCACCTCGCGTAACCATTGTCGAAAAACCTCCGACGGAGATGGCGAAGATGGCTTCAAGTTGTTTCAAGCGATTGTCGATCCAAGACTTTCGGTCAGGGACTTCATCCGCCAGGAGGAATGCCTTTCGGACACATCGACTGATGCAGTGGTACCAGCGAGTGGACTGG
>JANMNK010000664.1:0-6510 GCA_031373875.1 Pirellulaceae bacterium
GAAACCAATTTCCGCCACCCTCCCTCGCGAGGGAATCCATAACTACTAAGCTTGAAGTCCGGAAATAGTTTTCTGGTCACGGAGCTCAAAACGGACAAGCTGATCGTGTTCTCATTTTCTTTAAGCTTGTAACGACAAGCCCACGCGACGTAGTCTAGCAACTCGATCGGCAATGAAACTATTGCTGGTGTTTCCGACTGGGCACTCGTCTTTTCGGATTTGACCACTTTTGAATCCTTGCCTGCCACGTTTGTTTCGCGTAACTCCACTCGATATTCGCCTAGCGGAAGGGAAGTTAATGTGAGGACTCCCTTTTTCTCGAAATACTGAAGGAACAATTTGAATTGGGAGAATCCAAAGTCGGCTTCGCTGAAACTTTGCTCGTAATCTTTGATCTGGCCTTTCACTCGCGAAAGGCTGGCGTCTATCGATTCCTCCGAAAGCTGCTTCAATGCCCGTGTCACGAGTTCTTGGGCATGGGTCAAGTTCCCCTTGGGCTTGGGCTCGGCAACTGATGGCGTGTCGTACAACAACAATTCATCGCAGCATTTTGCGAATAACGAGCTCGCATTATCTTTTCTCGCAATGACCACGACGTAGCGATTTAGCTCGCGGAGTTTAGAAATTAGAGGAAGGAAATCGCTGTCGCCCGATGCGATTACAAAAGTGTCGATGTAATCGCGAGTCATGGCCGTTTCCATGGCGTCGACAACCAGCCGGATGTCCGCGCGATTTTTCCCACGTGAATTGGATGGCAACTCTACAACATCCACTCCGCATCGCAGCATCTCATGTTTGACTCCAGGGTAGCGTCCCCAATCACCATAGGCTCGCTTAATCAACACACGCCCGCGAGCGGTTAACTCCTGAGCGAGTTGCCCAACGTCGAATCCATCGCGGTCAAAATTTTCATAATCGATAAACAAAGCGAGGTTTCGAGAAACATAGGAGCCACTACTCATTTTCGGTTCCTTGGTAAAACCAACACGATTCCAAAAATCTACACGAATTCAAAGTCACTATTGCAGATGGCAAAACCTAGAATCTGCGAATCCAAACTTAGCCATTGCGTCCATCGCTTTGGAGAAATACTCGGTGAGCATCTCGAGTCGGACGAGTGAAGATAGCTGACCTGGTATCGTGGTTCAATTATGGCCAGCACCTAAATTGGTAGTTTTATCACCAATCGAAACGACAGCATCCTGCGTGGGTTTGATCGGATTTTCGTGATACATTAAGGCAGCTAATCGTCATGCGAGGTGGCGGAGATTATTTTCTGCGAGACGCGCCTATGCATTTCCGACAACTGTCCTTCTCGGATAGAATATCTTGTTGTCGTAAAATGTTGGTCGAATTCCTGTTTGGTGGTTTGGATAGTCGTTTTTGGAGCGTTGATGTCAAACTTCCTAGAATCCCTGTCTTTAATATTCCCCGAAGAACGCCTTCACCAAAATCCGGCGCAAATGTCGGCGTTCGAGTCGGACGGTTTGACAGCTTTCGCCGTACGACCGCGGGCCGTCGTCATTCCATTGGATGAAGACGAAATTGTTCGATGCGTGAAACTATGCCATCAACACAAAATTCCGTTTGTCGCTCGAGGGTCCGGAACAAGTTTGTCTGGAGGGTCACTTCCGCATGCCGATGGCGTTGTGATCGCGCTGAATCGAATGAACCGGATATTGAAAATCATTCCTCAAGATTGTATCGCGATTGTTCAACCGGGTGCAATCAACTTGGCCGTCACCAAAGCTGTCGAAGAGTACGGCCTGCACTTTGCCCCCGATCCATCCAGTCAACAGGTCTGTACGATTGGCGGAAATCTGGCCTTCAATGCAGGAGGCGCCCACTGCTTGAAATATGGCATGACGAGCAACCATATCTTGGGAATGCGAGTTGTCTTGGGAGATGGAACGCTGGTCGAATTGGGATCACATTCCAGTGAATCCGTCGGGCCCGATGCGACAGGATTATTCGTTGGCAGCGAGGGAACTCTGGGGATCGCTACGCAAATCACTTTGCGATTAATTCCGAAGCCAGATGCATTTCACACGGTCCTAATTGGCTATGGCAGCGTCGATGCGGCAGGCGATACAGTGTCGGCAATAATCCAAGCAGGTTTACTGCCCGCTGCGATGGAGATTATGGACCGCGTAAGCATGCAGGCAGCGACTGCTGGCGTTGGTGCCGAGTACCCGCCGGGATCGGAAGCAGTCTTGATCGTCGAGCTTGACGGCTCGCGCGAAAATGTGGCTTCGGAAAAACTACTACTCGATGCAATCATTGCAAAGACACCGTCAATCGCCGTTATCGTGGCCATGGACGCCATGGAGCGAGCCAAGATTTGGAAAGGCCGAAAAAGTGTCTTTTCCGCAGTCGGTCGCTTGAGTTCGGATTTCATTGTGCAAGATGGTGTCGTGCCCCGAAACCGACTTGGGGAAGCTCTTCGCGAAATTGCAAAAATCAGCGAATCGACGGGCGTTCCCGTAGCCAACGTGTTTCATGCGGGCGACGGCAACTTGCATCCGCTGATCATGTTTGACGGTCGCCAACATGGAGCACTCGAACGTGCCGAAGCAACAGCAGCGCGCATTGTGCAATTGTGTATCGACTTGGGTGGTTCCATCACGGGCGAGCACGGCGTGGGGATGGAAAAGCGATCTTTCATGACCAGCATGTTTGACGAACCATCGCTGGATATGATGCGAAGGATTCGAGCAGCTTGCGATCCTATGCAAATTGCAAATCGTGACAAGATGTTTCCATCCGCCGAAGCACCCGCGATGTCATTGTATGGTTTGCATCCCTTGGAAGAGAAAGGGATCGCGTCGCGAATGTAACAATGTTAAACAGCATCAATCCAACAACTCCGGAAGAAGTCTGCAAATTTGTAGCTTCCAATGAAGCCAAGAAAATTCACCCGATTGGAAGTCGCACAAAAACGGGTTTATCCGCAACCGCCGAAGATGTGACCTGCGTGGACATGCGAGGAGTCACAGGAATCATCGATTACCAGCCCGCCGATTTTACCATCACCGTCCGCGCAGGAACCTCGGTCCTCGAAGTCCAAAATTGCTTGGCGGAGCATGGCCAATTCTTGCCCTTCGATCCACCGATGATCAAAGCAGGGGCAACGATCGGGGGCATGATAGGAGCGGGCTGGAATGGTTCGTGCCGGATGCTGTGGGGTGGCATGCGCGACTTTATTCTGGCCGTCGACTTTATTGATGGACTTGGCAATCTCGTTCGCGCTGGCGCTGCCGTCGTAAAGAATACTGCCGGCTATGACTTGCCCAAGTTCTTTGTCGGGAGCTATGGACAGATTGGGATTGTCACAGCCGCGTGTTTTAAAGTTTTTCCAAAACCACTCGGTTATCGCACACTAGCGATCTCCATGCAGAATTTGGAATCTGCGCTGCAGGGCATGTCCGATTTGCAGCACCATCCAATCAATATTGCAGCTATGGATCTCGACGATCATACCCTGTACGTTCGATTCGCAGGTGACGATGTTGCGCTCGACGCGACGGAAGAGCGAATCATCAAATTGCTTCATGGCCGTCCGGCCCAGGTTATGCACGGCACGGAGGAAACAGACTACTGGACCACGCACAGCCATCCCAGTTTCGATCTCGAAAAGTATTCCTTGATAAAAATCTTGTGCAATCGGTCCAACATTGCTTTGCTCGACAAATCCTTGCACGCGATTGGGTTGCAGGGTCGTTACTGTCAAGGAGGAAATAGTTGTTTGGTGAAGTGGCTAAACGATGCGGACGTCGTCAAGCTGAACGAGACAGTCACAAGGCTTGGTCATCAAGGCGTTTTCTTATTGTCCAAGCAACGGCATCGTCTGCTCGGAACCAACTCGGGGCGTGAATTTTGGCATCGCATTCGTACCGGCCTAGATCCTCAGCACAAATTTTACGCACCATACTTGAAATAGTCTTCCTCAATCTGCGAACTGTTTGCAGTTAAGAAATTCGGTTTGATCCATTCCTTGCGTTATCATGTCCGACCTTAAAAATCCAATTGCAATTTACGCCAAAGGTTTTTTATTCTTGGCCATAGCCATCTTCTCGGCGGTCCTCATTGTTTTGCAAACGATAGATTGGCGGATCGCCGCATTGTTGCTTTGTTGCATTTGGGCAAGCTGCCGATTCTACTATTTTGCTTTTTATGTAATCCAACATTACGTCGATGATCGATTTCGCTTTTCCGGATTAGTGGACTTTGCAAAGTACCTAATCCGACGAACTCGTCAATCTTAGAATCATCCCGCATTGCCTTTACGATGTACATCGCATTCTGCGGAAACTCTTTGGTCATGAAGGTATCCGACATAGCCTGCAACCAATGCCCACAAACAAACGATCGGCGTCACCAAACCGCTCAATGCCGCAAGCGAAATCTGCAATCCCGTTAGCCCATCGCAGACTTTGCCAGCAATGACGTCTCCGCCGCGGAAAACTACCGTATCCATGAAAGCCTTGGACTTGTATTTCTCTTCGCGTGAAACGACAGTGAACAGTACATTCTGTACTGGCACCAGCAGCCCATACGCCAAGCATTGCTGGACGACTTGGCCAATCATTAGCGCGTTCAATGCAGGCCAGAAAGCGACTAACAAGAACAAGCTGATCGTTACAACGGTCGGCATAATCAGCGAGAACCTCATTCCCAATTTCGACATCATCCAACCTGCAACGACGAACTGCAAAAAGAGACTACCGCCTTGGCCGAAAAAATTGATTTGGGAAAACAGCTCCACGCGCTGCTGGCTTTCGATCACTTCTGCTTTCATCACCGTTTGCAAGTTATTGTAGAAGAAGGTTGCCGCGAACTTTCCGAGTAGTACGAACAGACAAATTGCCATGAGATATCGCGATTGAAAAACAAGTCGCAATCCGTCAAGCATACTCCCACCTGTACCCTTTGCTTCGCTTTTATCCGCCTCGCGATCACGCAGTGAGCTCGAAAATCCACTTCGCTTGCGATCGAGCATGAACGCAATGACGACTGCCAGTTCAAGCAGGACGATCGCGGCGATAATCAACGAGAACATCCCGAAATACTTGTTGACCGCGAATGCCAATCCCGAGCCAACGAGCGATCCAACACTTCCTCCTGCAGCAATCCAGCCAAACCAAGCTTTGCCTTCTTGGACAGAATAGTAGTCCGCCATCACACTCCAGAACATCGTGATCAGAAATACGTTGAATACACTTACCCAAACAAAGAAGACCGCAACAATCCAAACAGGAGGCTTGTTTACAATGAACATCCCAAACGCAATGAGACAAACCACAAAAAACTGATGGACGATAAAGACAAGTCGCAGCCTATCGACGCGCGCAACGAGAAAGGTATAGAATCCGAGCGCAACAATCGACGTAATAAACGTGGCAAGATATAAATTGCCAAAATTCCCAGCCAGGCTTGAGGCTAAGCCATCACGAAGTGGTTTCAGAAAATAGTAAGAGGTCAGAATTAAAAAGAACCACGTTGCAGAAAGCCCAAACATCTGAAGTTTCGGTGTAGAATGAAGTTTGGATTCAGTTTCTGCGGGTGCGTCCAATTCCATTCGTAACCCCAAAATTTGATGACGAGCAAGTCCTGGCTACAGCGTTATCCGGTCGGCAAGCCGACACATTCGTGAATCCGCCAGCATGAACTCGATGGCGTAACCTTGTATGATGTTATATCGATGAACAGCATATCGTAAATCGAATCTTCGGGCAAAACCAACCTTTCTGAATCACGCCAAGCGTTCCATGATTCGTGATTACAAAAAACTGTTTTGGGCAAGCATCTCGATCTTGAGCGTCCTATTGGGTGCTCGCTTAATTTGGCTTACGGTGACAACAGAAACTGGTTTTCAAGAGCTTCGTCGAGAATGGCGGGACGCGAACACAGCATGGATTGTGGGTCCTACAGTTCCCCTCGACAATCAGTCTACGGAATATCAAGGAGATTTCTGGATTCGTGAAATCGATCGTGTCCTCCAACTGCATGGCGACGACCCTGAAATTATAGTTGGTGCCGCTGTGCTTCTTGACTCCCCAATCGCGTCGGCTTGGGGCGATAACGACGGGATCCGCGAACGCTTGATGCGCCAGGAAGTTATCCCGGATGAACCTCAAGAATACTACTCTGGGCCTAATATTCGAATAGGTTCCGGCAGCAAGTCCTTAGAATTGATTGCCAAGGCAACTGAACTTAATCCCGGAAATTCAGACTGGTGGCAGATTAGAGCACTCCTGGCAACTAGCCCTGACTTTTACACTGCTAATGGCCGGCGGGACCAAAATTTGGTAGCCACACTTGATGAATGCCGAAAACACGATCCCAAAAACGCTTTGTATGATTACCTCGCGACCGAAGTTGAGTGGAGCCAGCACAAAAATGGCAATCTATCAAATGATCGTCTTAACTGGCTCATCGACAAACATGAAGAAAGCGTTTCGCGTATCTGGCTCACCGACAAACATGAAGAGAGCATTTCGAGTGGACTGC
>JANMNK010000844.1:0-9892 GCA_031373875.1 Pirellulaceae bacterium
TTGAAAAAAAGGATTTTACCTTTTGCGTCACTCGTTTTTTCCCTCGAGCATTGAAAAATCGAGTGGAGTCAAACTGAGTAGCAACCCGCTTTTGCAGAAAACATTGTAACCGTAGCCCAGGGTCCGGAAACCCCGTCATTAACAAGTTTCAAGAGACCCGACGATTACTTACGGCGTTTCTTTCGGGCGGAATCCGGATTGCGTTTTTTTGTTTTGCCACCGCCCGCTTTTCTGTCACGGTCGTCACTTCGCGAAGCACGCCGATTTAACCTGGTCGTTGGAATTAACGCGTCGGCGATTTTATTGACAAACCCCAAGCTTAATTGACGACGAATAAAATCCACTTTCACGACACGCACTTCGACGACGTCACCCATACGGAAACGGTTGTGCGAATGATATCCCTCGAGAACTTGCCCTTGCCGATCAAATCGATAACGATCGCGAGGAAGGGTTTCCACTGCCACAAATCCGTCAAACGGGATCTCATTGCCCCGGACGACAAACCCATCCATGCGAACGTTGATAATGACGCTGGTAAAATGCTCGCCAATCCGTTTGCTCATAAAGTGAAGCAATTTGACTTTCACAAGTTCCCGTTCCGCCGACTCTGCGTTTTGCTCTTGGTCGCTGCAATGCAGTCCAAGCCGAACGAGGATAGGAAATGGCTCGGAGGTCGCGTGTCCTTCGATGATCGACTGCACGATGCGGTGAACAACCAAGTCCGGATACCTGCGAATCGGACTTGTGAAATGGCAATAGTGTGTCATATCCAGCGCGTAGTGACGCTCGTGTTCGGCTTGATAAACGGCCTTGGACATGGATTTAAGGATCGCGTAATTGACAGCGTATTCGCTCGAAGTGTTTCGAACAAATTCAACAACGCGCTGAATCTCAAACCGATTCTGCAAATCATCGCAGGGAATTCCAAGCTCTTTTACGAAATTGGTCAACCTTCGCAATCGCATGGGATTTGGTGGCGGATGCACTCGGCGAAGGAAAGGTAGATTGAGATCGTCCAGCCAAGTCGCAACAGCTTGATTTGCCGCCAACATGAACTCTTCAATAATTTGGTGACTCTCCGTGTGAAGCACGAGATGAGCGCCTTTGACTTTGCCCGTCTTGTCCAAATCAATTTTAACTTCGGGCAAATTGAGTTCGATTGCACCATGTTTTGTTCGGCGACGTCGCAACGTCATCGCCAATGTATCCATGTTGCGAAGCAGTTCCTGCAAGTCCTCCGGAATACTTTGCAGTACTCCCGGCGAGTTGACCAAGAATGCATCGACTTCTTCGTAGCTGAAGCGGCGATCATTGCGAATCGCTGCATTGAATACTTCCGTGAACAAATGGACGCCTTCGTCCGTATATTCCATTTTGACCGTCTTGGTCAATCGGATTCGGTCAGGCTGAAGACTGGCCACAAAGTTACTGATTTGTTCGGGCAGCATGGGAATGACGCGGTCCGGCAGATACGTACTGGTGGCACGGTCCTGCGCTTCGACATCGAGCACCGAGTCGCGAGGCACAAAGTGCGACACGTCCGCAACGTGAACCATTAACTCCCAATTCCCGACTTCGTTTCGACGAAGTGAAATCGCGTCGTCAAAGTCTCTGGCATCAACAGGATCGATGGTCAAGGTAAGCACATTCGTCAAATCGTGGCGACCTTCAGGAACGGCTTCTTGAAAAGCATCCGCCGTAGCACGAGCCTGTTCGACGACTTCCTCAGGGAACGCCTCGGGCAATCCAAACTGAATCATGACAGCGCGCGTGTCGACTGCTGGATTTTTGCTGCTTCCGAGCACTTCGATAATGATGCCTTCGCCTTGATTCTCGGCATCCGGGTAACGAACGATCTCGACAATCACTTTATCGCCCTGCGAGACAGGCAGCCCTTTTGTGTCACCGACTCGAATTGGCTTTTCCGTCGTTAAGCCATCAATCCAAACCGCTGACTCGCCAACAGTGAAATCAAGCGTACCGGGGAACTGGCGGCGAGCGCGATTGAGGACGCTCTTGATTTCGCCCTCCGTCTCTCCTTCACGACCGCGTCGAATGAGAACTTCGACAAGATCACCATCCATGGCGGAGCCGACACATTTCGGTGGTATAAAGATATCTTCGGCCATTGCGCGAGCCGATGACGAAGGCCGTACAAAGCCAAAGGCACCGTTCGATGCTCGAAAAATTCCTTCGACCAATTTCTTGTCGGAGGTTTGAGCCGGATCAGGGACAACTAAATGATTGGCACCGTATCCGATCAATCCTTGCCGAATAAGTTGCTTCACGGCACGGCGCACTTGAGGAAAATCTTCCTCTGGTAAATCAAGTAATTTGAGCAACCGTTTCGGTTTGGTCGGCTGATAATTCGGGCTTTTGATAAGTCCTAAGATTCGGTCAATTAATGGAGATTCGTTCATCATCTCAGAATAGTCGCTGCGACTGGACCAGAATAGTCGTATTGGATTGAATCGGTGGCACATCGCTAGGAAAGTCCGCTATAATAGCGAATACTAGTTCTGTTTTCACCTGATTGTTCGCACCAAGTTGATTCCGATGACTGAAAATCCAAGTGAACCAAATCGCAAACGCATCTTGATCGTCGACGACGATAAAGAAATCATCGATGCTGTCGTTTATGCTCTAGAAAATGCAGGATACGAAGTTCTTGTTGCAAGGGATGGCAACGAGGGATTAGCGATGGCGGAAAAATCCAATCCTCACTTGGTAATCTTGGACATGATGATGCCCAAACGAAGTGGTTTCCTTGTGCTGGAAAGCCTGAATCGCTCTCAAAAGCTTCCGTTTCGTGTCATCATGGTGACGGGTAACGAGGGGGCTCGGCACAAGTCCTATGCGGAAATGCTTGGCGTCGACGATTACATTCGCAAGCCATTCGCGATGGAAAAACTGCTGGAGAGTGTTCGGCAACAGCTTGATAGACCACTTGAAAACGAAACTGGGGCGTAGCGCATGGTTCGTTGGCTCATGATCGTCGTTGCGATTTTCGGTGCTTCGGGCGTTGCGATTGGTGCAGCAGGGGCGCACGCTTTGCCCGATTTGCTCGGCGGTCGAGGCCTCGACGCTGCCGAAGTTTCCAAAGAAATTGAACGCGTGGAAACGGGTGTCCGTTATCAACTATTCCACACGGTTGCGTTGCTTTGCCTATCCTTGAGCCCTGCAACGCAAAATTCTCGCCTTCTAAAACTATCCGCCGCAGTCATGTGTGTTGGCATCCTGCTCTTCAGTGGCGGACTTTTCTATCATGTCTTTTTCAACAATTCCGCCGTAATGAAGATCGTGCCTTACGGCGGAACATTGATGATCGCCAGTTGGGTCGGACTCGGCCTATCCGCGATTTTCTATCCGAGCAAACAAATTAACTAGCGGTTAAGTGCACGCCACTTCGGAAAATTCCGTTGCAGGGTTGACGGCGAACGGCAGAGGGCAGACGGCAAACTGAACCATAATAGCCCAATATTTTCAGTTTGCTCTACCAAGCCACGATTTCAAGAACACTTCCTGAGGACCGAAAACCGCAGTGAAGGCTTTGTCAAACTCGACGCCTTTTTGCAGTCCTTTGAGCAGTGCATCGAATTGTTTCTTCTTGCTCTTATCCAAAAGCGTGCGAGCAAGTGCATATCCTGCGATCGCAGAATCTTCTTCGTCAAGTTTTTCTTCCAGCAAGAGTTTTGGGTCTTTTAACTTGGCACCAACTTCGAGCAATCGGCTATCCCAAGCTTGAACGCGAGGATCCGTCCGACCGACAAGAATCGACAATTGTGCGCGACCCACTCCCTCAGCGAGCCAGGTCGGCACTTTATCAAACGATCCAAAGTAGACGCTCGAAAGTAGCTGTGTCAAAGTGCGTACATCTACTGCGGAGTCACCCGACGGCATGATAACAACATAAGCGTCCACCACTTGTTTTCGCCAATGGCCTTCCCAGTTTCCAGGCAACGTTCGACTTTCGACCATCTTTCCGAACTCGCTGTATTCATAACGTTGACGAAACGCGTAAATAACAATCCCGCCTTTTACCAACGTCGTTTTTTCTGGTAAGCCAAATCGTTTGCGAATTAGAACGGAGGCTTCTTCTGCAGATTTTAGCAAGGAAGCGGCGCTTTCTTTCCCAACATTTCCCAAGACTAAGAATTGGTCGTTTGCAACTTCTTCCGCTTTCGTCTTTGGCATCACAACGGTCCATTGTTTACGAGCACGCTCCCAGCGTTTCGCTCGAACTTCGTCATGGCTCGCTCCGGAAATCCACGCTTTGCTAGCAACTTGATCGATGACCGTATTGGGAGAATCGCCATCAAACGACGCCCCCTCGTCAATCCATTTTTCGACCATCTGAATTTTATCTTCGTCCATCGCGGGTCGTCCGCCCGCTGGCATCCGTTGGCCCGCTTCGCCTCTTAGTTTACGAACTAATAAGCTCTCCTTGGATTTGGATGGACTGACGATGGGACCACTATTTCCTCCACGGAGGAGTTGCGCGAAATTGTCCATTCGCAATCCACCAGAATTTCGCATCGCAGCGATATGACAACCGCTGCATTGCTCGATCAAAACGGGAGCAATATCTTTCGAAAAGCTGACCGTCTCTTTACCCGTCGGGGCCATCACTTGTAGGTCAGGCTGGGCGGCCGCTTGAGCGGATTCGGGTACTAGCGACTTGAGTGTCACGGTTGAATCAGCGCCGTCGAAATTCGCTCCTTCGGTAATCCAAGTTTTTAGTTTCTCAATGTTTTCAGGAGAAACTTTTCCACCGCCTCGCGGCATATCGCCCGTCTCCAAAACTTCGACAAGCCGACTGGCTTTTGCATCGCCAGCAAAAACGATTACTCCGGCATTGGAACCTTTCATGACGTCAGCGAAAGTTGCCAAACTAAGATTGCCTCGTTTTGCATCGATATGACAGCGACTGCATTGACTGACAAGCCAAGGAGCAATCTCTTTGGAAAAGCTTACACCTGTATTCATGGGCTCGGGCGTTTTCTTCTTTTCGTTTCCTGATGCCAAATCCTCCCAAGTCCCTAGTTCGCTCAGATCGGCTCCATCCAAAGCTAGTTGATCGCGAATTTGCGTGAGTTGCAAGTAAATGGGCCGTAACAGCTTTTGCGATTTCGGTTCGGCCTTGTCGAGTAACGCAAGAAATGACTGGGTTACTTTTTCCGTACGAGCGATTGCCGCATCGTAATCGTTTGCATCGAGCAGTTTTCGCAATTCCGTAAACTCGGACTTGAGCTCATCAGCCGCCTTTTTAAGTTGGAGGGGCGACAGAGTTTCCGGGGCTTGTGTAGCAACAGCTTGTGTCAGACACACCGCAACGTACGCAAAAAACAAAAGAGAGAGGTTGGCTGCCATACGCATGCAATTCTTACGATTCATAAAACATCTCGAATGCATTCCATCGGAACGCGATTATGAAAATTGAACTAGATCGTCGCCGAGTAATTGCGACTGAGATGCCTGCACTGTCGGCGAAATCGTTTGACCGTTGAATCCCGTCAAATTTTTCGGCAAGAACTTAGCCAAGAAAACGCCTGCGACTAACGCGGCAAAAATCAATAGTGTCATGAATATCCAAAACAACCACTGAGGAAACCCCTTTTTCTTTTTCTCGTCAAGTGAAAAGGAAATGGGTGCAACCGCTTTGGTCCGCACTGAGCTAAGCGCCGAATTGGAAACTGCGGAAATTGAACCTCGGCTGTCCAGCGAACCGGATCGAGTCGCTTTAGATCGCTTGGCAATTTCTTGTTCTAAATCGATTGTGCTATTTGCTCCTGACTTCGAATTGCCATTATCTATTGCCTTGATAATGCCACTATCCGAATAGGACAAACTTGTAATCGAACTTCCGTGAACTGAACGCCCGCCAAATGTATCGCCGCCTCGATTACTTACCGTTTCTGCTTCTGTTCTGGATTTATCTTGGCGTTCTTCATATTCGATTCTACTGCCGCTTGCCGAAGACTCTCCACCAGCTTTTCGTGCTTTCATTTCGGCTTTTTCTTGTCGGTATTTGGCAAGCCAAGCCTCGAGAGTTTCAGCAACAACATCACAACTGCTGTAACGAAACTTTGGATCCTTTTGCATCATCTTGACACAAATGCCATCGAGTTCGCCGGGGCAATCGGGGCGGTCTTTGCGGATATCGGCGGGCATGGAATGCTGATGCTTGGCAATTCTTTGCGCGATGGTGCCTTCCGGAAAAGGAGGATGCCCAGTCAGCAAGAAATACAAACTACATCCGAGGCCATAGATGTCGGCTCGGTGATCAACGTTATGGCTATTGAGCGCTTGCTCCGGCGCGAGGTAATCTGCTGTACCGAGTACTTTGTCGTTGTAGTCAATTGTGAGCGAGGCTTTCGTATCGTCTGAAAACAGAGCGAGACCTAAATCTAATAGCTTGACCCGACCTTCTTTGTTGACTAGCAAGTTAGCGGGTTTTACATCGCGATGGATTAAGCCTGCGTCGTGGGAGTGCTGAAGACCCCGGGCCGATTGAGCGATGTAGTCAGCCGCGTTTTCGTACGACAGCGGACCTTTTCGTTTTACCAAGGTCTGTAGATCGCTGCCCTCGACATACTCCATCACCAAGTAGTGCGTATCTTTTTCATTGTCGATGTCGAAAGCGCGCACGATGTTGGGATGATTGAGCGAAGCGATTGCTTCGGCTTCACGGCGAAAACGTGCTAGATAGGAACTATTGCCCAATTTGGTTTTTGGCAATACTTTGATCGCTCGCTTGTGGTGCATGACCAAATGCTCGGCCAGATACACACTGCTCATTCCACCCGTGCCCAAGTGGCCAAGCAATTTGTGTTTTCCCAGAAAGAATCCCTTGTACTTTCCCTGTAGCAGTTTCTCGCAATGCCATCTTGTCAACAAACCAGCAGCTTGAAAGCTCTTGGCTACTTCTCCAATGTCTGCGGGCAATTCGCCTTCGTTGCTCTCTTTTAGACGCTGGATGTGTGCTTCCAGAACAGGAGGGTCAACTAGTCGACTCTTCTCGATGAGCTCAATGAGGTTTACCGATGTTATGGTTGCCATTCCAAACTCTACCGCCGTCCGCTGGACTGGTGCCTTGACTGACTAAAAAAATCGCGATGCGTCTAAAAACGACTCGCCAACGATAATTTCAAAGCTGCAGCTAATAGCATGATGCGTTTTGGCTTTGGAAACAACTACCGCGAGCACTTTCAACGGTAATTCCTGCTTTTCGAGACTCACCACAGCTTCCTGCCGGTGTAAACCACTTGGTCCGATTAACCAATTTGATTTATCCATGCCAACACTGGGAAAGGATTACGTTGAATACATGCGATAGACGAGTCCCTCGCCGTTTACCCCCTCGCTAATGATAGGCTTCCACCCGTCCGGGAGTCCAATTGTTTACAGTTTTTTTTAAGACTCTACGACCAGCTTTTGGCTGGCGTATCGGTTTTTTGCATACCACCATTTCCCGAGCTCGATTGATTCACGTCATGGAATAACCGTTAAAGTCCTTTTGATCAGCCAAATCAGCCTGCCATCGCGGACCCCAGCTGAATTTTTCCGTCAAAACAGGAATTGCAGCAAACCGCAATTTGCCACGAAGTACATTTCTGTGCGTTGAAGCGTTTTAATGCCTTTTGAATTAGCCTGACCCGGAAGTTAACCGAGCCCCAAATTCCTGTCCATAACTATCGCAAAAATTATGCAACCGAATTGCCCAACTGTATTTCCGGGAATTGTTCGACCACAAACCAATCGTGTGTGCTACAGCCCGTTTGTTTACGAGCGTCCATCTGACAGCCAAGTCAAAGACGCACTCATCATGATTGTCGATGACGAAGAGTCGGTCCCCCGAACGATTCGGAAATACTTGTTCGACATGGGCTTTAATAACTTTCATCTCGTTAACGACTCAACCCAGGCCGTAAAGCAGATTTCTCAATCCAATCCCGACTTGATCTTATTGGATTTACATATGCCGGTACACGGCATGGACATCTTGCGTGAAATTCGTCAACAAGAGTCTACGCAACGCATTCCCGTTATCACGCTGACAAGCGACACGGATACTGAAACGCGTATCCAAGCGCTGTCTCAAGGCGCCGACGACTTTTTGACCAAACCCGTCGATATCAGTGAATTGGGTGCTCGCGTTCGGAACACGCTCAGCGGCAAGATCTATAGAGATCAATTGGCTCGATACACCATGGAACTGGAGTACGACGTATTGCGAGACTCGCTGACGAAGGTCGCCAATCGTCGAGGTTTTGAGTACGAAGTGAGTCGTCGCGTATTCGATTGGCTTCGCAAAGGGACGCCACTATCGCTCCTTTTTATCGATATCGACTTCTTCAAGTCGGTCAACGATAGGTATGGGCATCAAGTTGGTGATCGCGTCTTGCACAAGATTGCTCTGTCGATTCAGAATGCAGTACGCTCGATGGACTTGGTATCGCGTTACGGAGGCGAAGAATTTGCGGTCCTGCTTCACTGCTGTCGAGCCGACGAAGCAAAAGTGGCTGCAGAAAGAATTCGCCGTGAAATTGAATTGAATCCTATTCAAGTTGAAGGCAAAACGCTCTCGGTGACTATAAGCATCGGACTATCAACATCGATTGTTAATGATGACCCCGAACTGCTGGTATTACGCGCCGACCAAGCCCTGTATGCCGCGAAACAAAATGGACGCAATTGCTGCCAATTTAATGATGGCGAAAATTGTTCCGACATCTTTAGGTGATTCTCAAATATCAAAACAGCGTTTTGTTTAACACTTTGGGATTGTGCGATTATTCTCTTGTAATGGACTGATTCGCGATTCTTCCACGAATTCGGACACGACCATATTAAGACGGGCACTTGGCAGATTTTGTGCTGTCTCGCTTGCTCACCGAAAACACCGCTACATCCCGTCACGGACTCGGTCGTCCGCCTGCCGTTTAACGGCATTCTTTAAAATTCGTTCGGTAAAACGATTTTGCGTTTCTATTCGATTCGCATGACACTTGGTAGACTTGCATCGATCAATTGGTAACCCACGATTACCAATGCAATTTGGTTTGACTTACCAATCCTAGAAAAACTCCCAACGACCGACTTACTGTGACCCGCTCGAATTTTGATGTTTTGATATGCGGTGGCGGAGTTATTGGACTGTCCATAGCGTACTTGTCGGCTAAGTCTGGAATGTCGGTCGCTCTATGCGATCAAGCTTCGATTGGCAGGGAATCATCGTGGGCCGGCGCTGGAATTTTGCCTCCTCCGCTTGCAAAAAACATCGATGATCCAATTGACCAATTGCGGAACTTTTCGCATCGGTTACATGGGGTATGGGCCGAAGATCTTCTGCAGCAGACGATGATTGATAATGGATTTCGGCAATGTGGTGGAATCTATGTAGCGAGTACACCGGGCGAAATAGCGACTCTCCGTGCTAATGAGCAGTGGTGGCTCGATCACGGAATCGATTTTGAACGGCTTTCGAAAGATGAACTGCGGCAAATGGAGCCCAATCTGGCCACTGAGGCGGCCTTGGGGAATGTTTCGTGGCACTTACCGGCAGAATGTCAGATCCGGAATCCTCGCCATCTGAAGGCGTTACGAGCCGCATGCGAGCTTATGGGCGTTCGGTTTTTTGAAAACGTCAAACCAACTCAATTTGAGTTTGACAATCAAAAGTTCACTGCAGCACACTTAGATGGGAATAAGATATCTGCAGCTCATTTTTGCTTTGCGGCGGGAGCCTGGAGCCGTGCGCTCATGGAACCCTTTGGAATCAAGTTAGAAGTATTCCCAGTTCGCGGGCAAATGGTGCTCTACCATTCGCGTGACGTTTTACTCAAGCGAATTATCAACGAAGGCAATCGTTACTTAGTGCCTCGCGATG
>JANMNK010000703.1:0-5974 GCA_031373875.1 Pirellulaceae bacterium
GTGGGCGAAATCCGCGACTTGGAAACGGCGGAAATTGCCGTTCAAGCTTCATTGACCGGGCACTTGGTGTTTAGCACTTTGCACACGAACGACGCGCCAAGCACGATTACCCGTATGAAGGACATGGGAATCCCGACCTTTTTGATCACTGCAACCGTCGAAGCCATCCTGGCTCAGCGACTGGTTCGTCGCGTTTGCACGAAATGTCGCGAGGAAACCAATCCGCCTCATGAAATGCTCCTTGAACTGGGGTTGGACCCAAAGAATCTAGAGGGTCGCAAGTTCTTTCGCGGTGCCGGTTGCGATAACTGCAATAACACAGGTTACAAAGGCCGCGTTGGCCTTTTCGAACTCATGATTATGAACGACGACTTACGCGAGCTGATCATGCAGAATTCAACCACCGACGAACTTCGAATACGCGCCGTACACTATGGAATGACCACACTCCGGGATTACGGGATGAAATTCGTCTACGAAGGGGTAACCACCGCGGACGAAATCATTCGAGAAACCGTCCTTGACCACTAAGGAGTTTACCCGAAACAAATTCCAGTCTTAGCGGAACGGCGCGAGCCATCCGGTAAAGCAAAACCGGAGTGCTTGCGCACTGCCGCTACAGACCAATTCGGGAATCTATTTCTGGTCGGTAGCTAAACCTATCGGGGCGACTAAACTCATCATCGACGGCGATTGGCCTTGGATACCTCCCTACCCCGCAAACTAATCATCACAAACAAACCACCACGCGGCCCACACCCCGCCAACCTTTTCACTACTTTTGAAAAACCGGATTCCATTCACACCGCGGATTCTCGGTCAAAAATTTGCATTCGATTTGGGGACTTCGAATAATCCCTTTATCGAAAGACTCGTTCGCTTTTCTCTACACACTTGTTTTTTGGGCTAATTGCCGTTGTCAGCGAGGATTTGAGCCGTGCCTACCTATCAATTTGAGGCAATGGACCGAACTGGTCAGGAAATCAAAGACGTAATCGAGGCGCAAACCGAAGAGGAAGCGACCACGACGATACGCCAGATGGGCTATTTCGTCACCCGAATCTCGATGAAGAAGGGTGCGGAAAAGAAAACCGCAGGCGGCAAGAAGAAACGCCCATTCGCACTTGGCGGAGCCCGAACCAAGCACATTTGTACTTTCACGCGACAATTGTCGATTCTCCAAGACGCCGGTCTTCCCATCCTTCGAAGCCTCAAAATTCTCGAAGGCAACCAAAAAGGTGGCAAGCTCAAGAATGCGTTGATGGACGTTTGCGACGAAATCGAATCGGGTTCTACCCTGTCCGAAGGTATGGCCAAATGCCCCAAAGTTTTCAACCGACTGTACGTCAATATGGTGAAGGCCGGTGAGGCCGGCGGTGCTTTGGAAGTCATTCTCCAGCGTCTGTCGGACTTCCTCGAACGGTCCGAATCCCTCAAGCGAGTTGTTAAAGGTGCCTTGATTTACCCGATCGCCGTTGTGTTCATCACGATCGGCATCTTGGTCTTCATCATGATGAAGATCGTTCCGACCTTTAAGAAAATGTTCGACGAGTTCGGATTTCCATTACCCGCTATCACGCAGTTGTTGATGGCCATGAGCGATTACGTCGTGAACTTCTGGTTCTTGCTAGTCGCAATTCCCGTTGCCGTTTGGATGGTTGGGAAATTGATCCGGAAATTCAAGCACGGCCGGATGGGATACGACATGTATATTCTCAAGCTGCCGGTTTTCGGAGCTCTGATTGAAAAGAATATTTTGGCTCGAACAACACGAACGCTAGGAACGCTGGTCGCTAGCGGTGTTCCCATTTTGGATGCATTGAACATTACTCGCGAAACCGCTGGTAATGCGCTGTTTGAAAAAATCTTCTCCAAAGTTACCGAAGCGATTCGTGAAGGGGACGTGATCAGTAAACCCATGAAACAGTACTCGACTCCGGGATTCCACCCGCTGTCGGCTTTTTATTGGGCTTGGCTGGGGGCGTTCCCTGGAATCATGGTCATGTCGGTCGCATTGACTGCTGGACGGTCTGCAGGAAAAGGTAAAAACGCCAATACGATGTCCAACTTGATTGGCGTCGCCAATTACATGTTGCTCGTCGGTACGGTTCTGATGGTTTTGTTTTACTTGCTCAAAATGAATAAACGCGTGATTGATGACTTGGTGGTAAACATGGTCGACGTCGGTGAAGAAACCGGTGAGCTCGACACGATGCTTTACAAAGTCGCCGATACGTATGACGAAGAAGTTCGCGTGATGACCGAAGGTCTTACCCGTTTGATCGAGCCGATCTTGATCGTGTTCCTCGGGTTTGCGGTCGGTTTCATCGTGATCGCCCTTTTCTTGCCGCTTATCACCATGATCACCGAACTCAGTTCGGGCTAAACATAACAATTGAAACAAGCAGACAGGTGTGCTGCTCTAAGCTCTCATGCAGAGTTTGGGGCGCATGCCTGCCAATCAGGTTCAATCGGCTCGGGCAAACAACCCGCGCCAAGCAGTGTGCTCAGCAGTCGATGCTCGAGCTAATCTGCCGACGTAATTGCATGTTCATTATCTAGTTGGTGCAAGCGATGGAACTTGCTCCATCGCAATTCAAACTCGACCGGAAAAATACGGAGAACTCTTATCATGCCTCGCCGCACTCCCGCACCGCGAACCGCTTTTACCATGGTTGAGCTTCTGGTAGTCATCGCCATCATCGGAATTCTAGTAGGGCTGTTGGTTCCTGCTGCAATGGGTGTCTATCGCCGAGTTCGAAAAGGGGCAATGAAGCTCGAAGTTCAGAGTATTTCCGCTGCTATCGAACAGTATCGAACAAAGTACGGAGACAATCCTCCCGATGGCAGTAGCTGGATAGTCTTCGAACGCCATGTCCGCAAAGCGTTTCCGCAAATTGAGCAAAGTGAATTGGATTTGATGGATCCGCGAATACCACGCGCGAACTTCCCTGGCTACCTATCGATTGTACATAACGACAGCGAGAATTTGACCAACTACCAAGATCTGCGCGTTATGGAACCGGGAGAGTCGCTTGTATTTTTCCTTGGTGGGTTCAGTGATGATACACGCCATCCGTTCACGGGGAACGGCGGTCCTTTTAAATTGATCGATCCGTCCGATGTGAGCAAAGGGTATCAATACAACGCATCGCGAAGAAACTCGTTTTGGGAGTTTGATCAAAAGCGACTTACGCTAGTTCAGGTAACCGTCTCGGGCGTCTCCTATCCAATTACAAAGAGTCTCGATGAGGTAACTTATGGTTTGCAGGACATCTCCGTCGACAGCAGTGGCACGGTGAATGCCACTGCACAAGATCCAAACCCCCCTTATCCTTACTGCGATGTGTTGCCAATGTATTTGGCGTTGGATACCGATGTGCCGTATTCCTATTTCGACAGCCGCACGTATGCATTTACGAAAACTGGCGGTTACTATTTCAACCGCATGCGATTGACGACGATCGAAGGCGCTGCGAGGCCATACAAGTCCGAAACGCTGTACGATTCTCCTGCGCCTTCTGGCCCAATTGGCACGGCCGAGGATCATATTTACCGCTACCAAAATGAAAAGACATTTCAAATCATTAGCCCTGGCGCGGATAGTATTTTTGGTGGTGACCCAGGTGTGGGTGCGCTGCCGGTTCTGTTCCGATTTCCTAGCGGCAAATCGGATGTAGGTAATAACACCTTAGTTCAATACAAATTCACCGCTGCGGAAATGACAAACTCCAACAAGGCGAGCAGTCAAGCCGACAATATCACGAACTTTAGCGAAACAGATCTAGCTCAAAGTTTGCAATAGTTTTTACCAGGATGCTGATAGGTGCCATTATGTTATTGCTAAAAGCAAAGCCAATAATAACTGGAGATCGCGCGAACGCTCGACCTGCAATGCGCGTTGGCTTCACGTTAGTCGAGTTGCTGATCGCAATGACCATCATGTCCTCGTTGGTCCTATTAGTTCTGTCGGCGGTACGAAGTGCGCGTGGCGATGCAGACAGGGCGAAAACGCGAACAACGATTGGCAAGATTCATCAAGTCCTGGCATCGCAATGGCAGGAATACATGACCCGTCCAATGCCGCTCAAAATTCCCGATCGTGCTTTCATGCGCGATGCCAGCGGCAACCAAGCCGTATCATCGCGTGAAATGTCTCGCGTTCGTTTGATTGCACTTCGAGAGTTGATGCGATTGGAATTACCGGAAACGCCTCGCGATCTTGTCGCTCCGCTGCCACCGGTGACGATTGGATTGTTGGAGGATCAGAGTGATTCGCTAAAAAGAGCGACCGATTCTTATGTAATTACTAATCCTAAACGCCCAAGCGAATTTCCCGCACCACCTATTTTTTCGACCATCATCAATAGAGTATCGCTTGTGTCGGGATGGGAAGTCACCAACGCAAATGCAGAGTTGCTCTACTTGATAGTCGAAAATTCGTTTATCGATGGCGCGAACGCGATGGAGCTGTTTCGAGAAAGCGAAGTTGCAGATTCCGATTTCGACGGTCTCCGTGAGTTCATTGATGCATGGGATGAACCTATTCGTTTTATTCGATGGCCAGCAGGTTTCCGCGGCGTGTCGGGTGGTCCTGGCCAGATCTTTGATTTGAGTTCGGACTTCGCAATGAATGGCGAATACAATCTCGATCCTTTTGATCCTCTAATGGCAGATTGGGGGCAAGATGCCATCTTCGCGCAATCTGGTTCCAAGCCTTGGGTTCCCGGACCTGGACTTTTTCCTTTAGTTATCTCCGGTGGGGCTGACCGATCATTTGGTATTCGATTTGACCTGGAAGGCGTTTCGAGCCATGCCGATATTTTTTGGCCAATTGGCTCGATGCCACTTCCAGCCGCTTACACGAACAACGGTCCCTATTATTATCCCGACCCCTATCATCCGCGTGGGGCAAATAACGTGTTACTGCGTCAAGGAACAATCCTCGACGAACGTCAAGCTTCGGATAATGTGACCAACCTTGACGATACAGGAGGGGCGTTATGAATTCGTTCAACAAGCCCAATCGCGACGGCATGACATTGGTTGAGCTCTTAATCGTCATTGCATTGATTTCGATCTTGACCGCGCTGACATTACCAGCTTTCAAATCCATTGTCACAGACCGTAAAGCCAATCAAGCTGCGATCGTCGTCAAGTCCGTCTTCGAAACAGCACGAGCTCAAGCCATCGGTCGCCAACGCGAAGTGGCAGTCGTGATTGAGCGAGCGAACAACTTGGACAATAGTGACTTGGCCGATGAAGCCTCGTTGGGCGATTTCAACAGCTTGGATTACGATCCTGTTCTGTCCAATTCGGCTTATCGAGTATCGATTGCCGAAGTGCTTCCACCCTATCGCGGCGACGTCGAAAACTCATTTGTAACCCTTTCGCAATCCAATCCAGCAATTCTAAACAGTACGGTGAATCGGGCCACGATTGATTTCTCACAGAATCCTTCCGCTCGTTACTTCTTGAACGTTGGAGATCTCATTGCATTTGATGATCGGTCGGAACGATTTGAAATCATCGGCGTATCCCCTGCGAATATTACCGCATCCACCACGTCAGCTACCGTGACTTTTTGGAATGATCCCAAAGTCGTTTGGGACGGAACGAACAGTCGATTTGTGCAAGTCGGCACAATGCCCGATCGCCCCCGAGTCGCGTTGACAAGACGCGAAAATTTCACGGATGCAAACGGAAACGATTACTATGATTCTGGTGAATCTTTTTCGGACGAAAATGGCAATGGAGTTTACGACGCGAATGGCCACACGTTTCGGATTTACTCGCGTCCTCGCCGATTGTTCTCAAAGCCCGTGACTCTGCCAAAGGGAACTTGTATCGACTTGGCACTCAGCGGCATCGGCAATTCGCTTGATTCGGCCCGCAATAGGATCGGGTACGACTTTATGGCGATACCACGAATGGATGCCGGAGCAGATCCGCGTCGGAAAACGTTTGTGCCTCC
>JANMNK010000714.1:0-2431 GCA_031373875.1 Pirellulaceae bacterium
GTCATGCAGCAGTCGGCACCAACACGAGATCAATCATCATTTCAGATCTAGTGCTTTCTTCGCAAAGCATCCTAGTTGTTTCGTTGGTCATGCTGAAAAAAACGACACACAAGCTCAAGCGAGACCGTTTCTGCGCGGCCCCAAAAGCCAGCCTGCGAAAGGTAGTTTGCGAAGTTCCGGGAAGGTTTGATCAACGTCCAGGTGGGCTCGCAATAGTCCGAATACGACGATGGAGATAACAGTAGCGAAGATAGTACCGAGAATCCAGTCGGGCTTGAGCCAGAGCGACATGACGGATACGGTTACGGCACCCAGGATGAGAACCACTTTCGCAAATCGCTCCGAGCCCGATGGCTGTGACTTGAGAGCCACGCGTCGTAGGCAATAGCTTCGAATCATGCCATGAAGGATGATTCCAACCACTACAGCCGAGGCTGCACCATTCGCACCCCATTGCGTGGCAAACAGAAGCGCTGTCCCCATCAAAAGAGCTCCGCCAAGCAAATCAACTACCAGCAGCGTTCGCATGTGACCCAACACTCGCAACAGATGGCCATCAACCCCATGCATCGATTGGGCAAAATAGCCGGCTGAAAGAATAATCATGACTTGAGCCGAATCTGCGTACGCTGGTCCGAATAGTAAGACGGCGATTGGTCGAGCGAGTGCCACGCAACCTGCAAACAACGGAAAATTGAACGTGGAAATCCAAAGATTCGTTTGGCGATGTACCTGCCACAGCTTGTCGAACTTTCTCGTGGCATACAACCGGGACGCCATCGGCACGTACAACACCATAAAATTCATCAGCACCAACTCGTTTAGCTTGGCAATGGGCATCACGGCTCGTAACGAAGCCGTCTCTTCCGCTGTTCCTGCCCATCCCAACAATACAACCAGCAGAGGTCCACGTGCCATGAACGCAAAGTCCGACGCCGCCACTGGGATGCTGTAAGCGATGAACTCACGCAATGGCAGCCTCGCAGTGGACCATATCCCGCGAAGCGATACAACTTCGCCACGGACGATTTTGGCAATCAACCAAATGTCGGCCAAGAAACCGAAAGCCCCCGCAATCAACATCGCTATAGCAAATTGCAACGGACCAGCTCCCAAGGCAAACGCGATTATCACTGCGGACAATTTGAGCAACGGCCCAAACAGATGCCGGCGAAAAAAAACCGATTTAGCTCCAAGTACGACTGTCAGCACCGACAGCGATACACTGGCTACACCGTTGGCAGGAACGAGTAACGTGGCGACCAAGAACAATTCTTGGGACGAAGCATCAAGCGCTAACCACTTCGACATCATAGGCCCAAGGACTGCGACCATTGGTACCATCAAGAGGCCGACAATAACCGGCACACCAACCACCAGGAGCAGGGAACCGAGGAATCGAGCGTGATCTTTCTGCTCGTGATAAATCGCTCCAAAGCGTAAGAACGTTTTATCGAGTGCTACAACAGCAACGATTGAAAGCATCTCAACCAGGGACAAGACATAAGCCAAAGCCCCGTAGTCGGACTTAGTCAGAGCCCGAACAATGATGACTTGGGTCAAAAGATTCAGAAGAATCGCGAGAACGCGTCCAGCCAACAGGAGAGCAGAACCTCGAACTTGTCGACGAATCGCTTCATGAGTCCCGCTTTCATGTTCGTCGAGATGTCCCACGGCCAATGGTAGTCCTTTAGCACTCAGTTCAGCCGGTGCAGTTACCAGATTGTCGGCAGAAGGTTGCTGCGGTTCGGAATGATTCATTGAGCAAGCAACAATTTGTGTTGACGAGGCAGCGATCTGGACAAACGCTCATTCTAATCACTTCTCAACCAGACTCAATCTACAATAGCCCCTCGTTTTCCAGGAGCTCACGCGATTAAAACGTTTGCCATATCTGTCTCTCCTCTTGGGTCACTTATTGTGGCACAGAGGGTACCGCCTTGGGCGAGCGGCAGGAAAGAATCTACCAGGCAACTGGTCTTCCATTTGGCACGGAGAATAGCCAGACTGCTGACCGGGGTTGGGGCGCCCAGTGCAAAAAATGAGTTTCGTAGATTTTGCGGTTTGAAGTCTCGCATTTTTGGCATAGAGAACGATGCGAGGCGAATCGACTCGATGGGAAATGGCGGAGAGAAACTCCAATTTCGCAAGATTTCCACAAAGTGGGGACGAGACGGTCGAGGTGTCTTCAAACGGCAAGCCAAAGCAAATGCATAGCATATCGATTTACGTTAAGCCGCTTTGCGAGAATAGCTTTTCAACAATCCGCCGAGTCGCTCATGGCAGTGAAGCTCAGCGAGTGAAATTGAATCGACCGTTAAGTCGTTGCTTTTGACGCGTTTCTCGACCAATTCGTTTTCGAGCCCTTGATGGGGTCTCTCCAGGTGATAGTGGACCCTGAATTGGTCACATCGGTGGTCCATGTGCTTGT
>JANMNK010000745.1:0-3731 GCA_031373875.1 Pirellulaceae bacterium
GTCGGCTTCACCGGCTAGGCCTTCGACAAGTGCCTTCGCGAATGGAGAGTGGTCGTTACCAGTATCTCGGTCACCGAACAAGATATCGGCGGCCAGTTCATTTGCGCCTGCCGAAGTGAGCAGTTGCCAAGCTTTCTGTTCAAGGAGACGCTGGAATCGTTCAATGAAAATCCGTTCTTCCGGGACAATCCCTAGTTCGCGAACCGAACGGGTTCGGGCCCAACGAAAGCTACCAGCAAAACAACAGTCAAGAATGACGAGCAGGTGCTTACAAGTCAGTTTGTTGAGATACTCATACAACGTGTCCATTGCCAGAAACGTACTTACATCTTCCCGCTTTGCGTCTTCCGGGACGATATATCCGGATCGAGAGGAGCCGATATCCGGTGCTACTCCGTGTCCAGCAAAGTAAAACACCACACGATCGTTTGGGCGGATTTCCTTTTGCATCCGCTCAAGCATCGTTGTAATTTCACCAATTCCGACCGTTCCCGCTGTTAAGCGTTCGACAGCATATCCATGACTCTCTTGTAAAATGTCAGCAACTGCATTGGCATCGTTCCGAGGCGTAATCAATTTCGCCAATGGTGCCTGATAATCGCTCGCTCCAATCACATAGGCACGTTGGACGCCTGACTGCCACGGGGATTTGAGACGATCGTTTGGCATTTTCTTGACTGTGTTGAACTACGAGCAATTGCTACGCCTGAATACAATCGACTAAAAGCGTCCTTTTGTAGACGATGCGAGACTCTGGGTTGAAGTTCTTCATTATAACGTCAAATATTGCCCTGAAGGGCATTACCCTTTTCACGGTCATATTCGGGAATGGAAATCACGCCGAGCTGAGCAGGCGAGATAATCAATTGGTGGGACTATCGTTCTGACACAATGGGAATTCTCCATAAATCGATAGAGAAAGAAGTTCAATGTTGCTCGGACTGAAGGCAAGAATCAGATCAATGCGAGTATCGGGCAAATCGACCAAAGCGAGTTGGGGCAAGTTGCACAAACCGAAGGGATTTCTATCCGACCGCGAACTAGCCCGGCTCGCCACGCCGGAGTAGTCGAATGGTCCAGGGTTTGGGACTTTCGGTCGAAAACAAAGAAGCGGGTAGTTGAGTCAGCAAATATCAGAGGTTTTCTTGACTTCAGGATTTGCTTGGTATCCCGCTTTCGTCGCTCACTTCCAAACCCATGAAACATAATTTTGGCAATTTAACACGTCCGCTGGCCCGCTCGATGCCGCGATTGTCGGGAGTAGGGGAGTAGCCGGAGCCGCCTTGGCTTCGCCGAGGTGGCGTAGGCGGATGCCCGCTACCGCGTCGCGGCCAACGTTCGGCACTCCGTGCCGAACGAAAAAAGGATCGGGCCAAAACAACAAACAAATACAAAACAATGTCGCATCTGCGACCAAGAAAAAAGCCCGCCACCGAAACCAATCGATGACGGGCATTGAACTGCGAGCCGTTGCGTTAATCCGGTAGCAATCCGTCGTTCTGTATACGCTTCAGCTCATCGAGCGATACGATCCACTCTTGGCTGTTACCGCGTCCGCAGTCACGTTTCGATGCATTGACGCGTCCGAGTCGGCACCACTCGCGAACCGTGAACTCCGCTTTCCCAAGGATATCGGCAACCTCTTTCACGGAATACCAATCCTTCGTCGGCGTAGTTTCTTTTGCCAGTTGATGAAGTTCCGTCACCAACGTCTCGAAGCGCCGCATTCGTTCTTCGATCGACAGCAATGTGCGCAAAACAGTGCTAATTGAATCTCGCAGGCTGAGGAGTCGGGCAACTTCGAATCGTACCTCTGAATCGCAATCCGGACTTATCATATTGTCCAAGTCTGAGCGAAGGTGCGACGTCAAAGATTCGGCCTCATTGTATCCTCGACCATTTGCGGATTCGCGTATTTCAATCTTCGCGCGATCAACATGACGCGCAATAGGACGGTTTTGTGGATTTTTTGTAGACATGCTGAATAGGGAATTGAAATGTAGGTACGGAAGCTGATGATCACTCAAATGGTCGACGATCAAGGTTGAGGCGGATTTGCTTTTGCCTGTGCTTTGCACTCTTCGCGGGGCTGTTCGGCCCTCGACCTGAGTGCGTCCCAAAAGTGCTTGCGACACAGCGTTCCTTTAAGACCATCGCGAAAGGTGACATCGACTGCATCGTCAGATTTCTGACAACACCAAATACAAGTTCCAGATGCGAGATTGTTAATCGTGACGATCATGGAAAGACTCCTAAAAAAGTAATGAAACGGGACATTCAAATAGTTTTCATGGTGAAGAGGGGATTGATGGATAAGGAAATCGAAGGTGCCGTTCGAACACCGTGCCAATGGAATCTCGCTGGCTATGAAGACGAGCAATTTCGAATCGCTCGTCGGAATCACCTTCCGAACTCATCAGCATCATCAAATTCGCACGAAGGTCTGAAGCCAATAATTTGGTCTCAGTGAATTCGACACTTGCGCTCGATTCGCGAAGTTCGATCTTCGTACGCTCTACATGATGAGCATTGAGATGGTTTTGCAAACTATTTGTAGACATGTTGAGTAGAGAGTTGAGATTTAAGAACGGAAGCGGACGATCAACGTAGGTTTGTGGCGTTGGATTTAAAATCGTATTTAGCATGGGAAATATACTTTGGTTGAAACGAATCGAGTCAAGTAGATTGCAAGTTGACTGTCAATTGTGAAACCGAACTTAAGTTGAAGTAGGTTGATTGATGATTTGGATTGAGGGCACGCCGCGGTGTGAGGATACTCGCTTGAGGATTCTGAACGAAAGTGAAGAAGCCGATAGCGAGTACCGAGCCGGGCACCGCGTCTGTCGCGAAAGGAAATAGTTTTTCGACATCTTCCGCCACACCTTTCGCTACAGTTCTAGATCTTGGCCCGCTTACCGTACCAGTCGATCCATTTCTCACTGACCTTCTCCTTCCGGAGCCAAGCAAACCTGCTAAAGAGAATGACGTTTTTGACGCGTTCGGCTGATCGAACAAGTCGCTTCAGTCGACCCTTCGTTCGACAAATCAATAAAATGAAACCGTCGAGCTTTTCGTCGTACCGCATCCACTTTTCCTTCATTTGCTTTGGTGACATGGATTCGTTGTCGATTTCTACATACAGACGGGCACCGTCTCGAATCAAAAGCCCATCGGCAATTGTTTTTCCAACGGCGGCATTTCTTTCGAAAGGCCCGCCGAGTTGCAATTCAGCTTCCGTAATGAGCACTTCATGTTCGAGTTCTTCGTCTTTGGATTTTTTCCCGTAAACGAGCTCCGGACGCCCAGTCTCATTTAAGAGAATCATTCCTTGGACGTGGACTCGTCTTCGCTTTCGTTCCTTGCAGAGAAATCGGTTGGCTTTTTTCCGCGTTGTTTCCACCGTCTCGCCGGTGAAGAATCGTCGCGCGATTTGGCTTGTGGTCGCGTTTCTGGTGGCGAGGAATTCTCGGATGTCGATTCTTCGCGCTTTTGATATTCGATGCGGCTGTAAATGCACGTGAGTTTCTCCTGTAGTTTGGCTTCGCGAAGTCCAGGCCAATCGGGCCAAACGCTTTCGAGAAGCGGAACGTATTGTGGTCGGTTGCTGCCTCCAGGACCGGTCACGAAGCGCCAGCCTGGACGTAAGTTCATGATCTCCGTTGTCAGACTTTGAATATGGCTGGCGCGGGTTTCATAACTGACGGGAAACTCCGTAGCAATGATCGTGGCCA
>JANMNK010000785.1:0-5873 GCA_031373875.1 Pirellulaceae bacterium
GCAAATAGAGTACACGAGACAACAGTTCAATGTTTAACAAACAATTTGACGGAACGGGCCATGCCGAATCAATTTAGTATGACGACGCGAAGAACATTCTTGCGAGCATCCGGTGTCGGTTTGGCGTTACCGCTGCTGGACTCGTTTCTTCCACGGCGGACGCGCGCTGCAGAGTCGACTATTCCTCAGCGGATGGTTTGTATTTGCACTTCGTTGGGTTTGCACGCTCCTTTCTTTTTTCCTGAAAAAGCGGGGGCCGATTACGAGCCGACGCCGTATCTTAAATTGCTCGAACAACATCGCAAAGAATTTACTTTGTTCAACGGCATATCAAACCCAGATCAGTCGGGGTCGGATGGGCATTCATCTGGCATGACATGGTTGACTGCGGCTAGACACCCAGGTTTGCCTGGTTTTCGCAATACAGTATCGATAGATCAATTGATCGCCAGTCGCATTGGGCTCGAGACGCGCTTTCCGTCATTGCAATTGAGCACCGACGGTTCGAGTCAATCGTATACCAGCAGCGGGATCATGATTCCCGGCGAGCAATCGCCGTCAAGGATGTTTGCCAAACTGTTTCTTGACGGGTCGGCCGAAGAACAAGAATTGCAGATACAAAAGCTTCGCGAAGGACGCAGCATCATGGACACGGTTAAGGGCGAAGCCGAGCAATTTGGACGGCGGATAGGTCGGGAAGATAAAGAGAAGCTAGCCGAGTATTTTTCCTCCGTTCGAGAGATGGAGCAGCGGCTAGTCGCATCAGAAGCTTGGATTCACAAACCGAAACCCCACGTCGATGCCGCGCCTCCGCAAGACATCAAGGAGAGTAACGACTTGATCGGGCAAATCCAGTTGCTCTTCGAATTGATTCCATTAGCACTACAAACCGATTCGACCCGTTTGATTACTGTGATGATCCAAGGTCGTAACGATGTGCCGCCTGTTCCGGGTGTATCGATCGATCATCACAATCTATCTCACCACGGCCAAGACCCAGAGAAGCTTCGCCAATTGCAGTTGGTTGAAGAAGCTCAAATTAATGCGTTGGAGAAATTATTGTCCGATATGAAGCGAAAGACTGAAGGCGACAGACGGCTGCTGGATAGTACGGCCATGTTGTTTGGCAGCAATCTTGGAAATGCGAATTCACACGATACAAAGAACTTACCCGTTCTGTTAGCAGGTGGTCGCTTCCGTCACGGCCAGCACTTGATGCTTGACCGCGAAAAAAATACGCCGCTCAGTAATCTTTTTGTGCAGATCGCACAACAAATGGGTCAACCCGTCGAGCGGTTTGGAACAAGCACGAGCACAAGCGTAAATGGTTTGGCGACGGTATGAAGCGCCTTGTCGCGATACTCATTGCGTTGCTGGCCAATGTAAGTGAGGGGCAAACTCCTTCAGTGGAAAATGGTCCGGCTGACTTGGTCATTGTGAACGCCAAGATTTTCTTGCTGGGCGAGAATGCAAACGCGCTGGCTATTCGAGGGAATCGCATTGCAGCAGTTGGAACTGAAGACGATATCCAACCACTCATGGGAAAGAACACGAAACGGTTGGACGCCAACGGTTGCACGGTGACTCCCGGATTCAATGACTCTCATGTTCATTTTCTTTCAGGAAGCCTTTCGCTGGCGCAAGTTGATCTGGCCAACGCGGATTCGATTGATGCGATCCATGCCAAGATTCGCGATTTTGCGGACGCTCACCCAAACAAAACTTGTATCGTAGGGCGGGGCTGGGTTTACGGAACTTTCCCAGAAGGTTTACCGAACAAGAATCAACTGGATCAAGTCATATCCGATCGGCCAGCCGTTATGAAGTGCTACGACGGTCACACGGTGTGGGTGAATTCGCGGGCTTTGCAAGCTGCCAATATTAATCGAGCAACTCCTGACCCAGACGGCGGCGTTATCGTTCGAGATCCGAGTACCGGTGAACCGACGGGAGTGCTGAAGGAAAACGCTCAAAGGCTTATCGACAAAATCATTCCAGAACCAACGCAAACCGAAAAGCTTGATGCGATCAAATCAGGTATCGCGACAGCGCATCGTTTCGGGGTCACAAGCGTTTTAGATGCAGGAGTCGAGTTAGCTGAACTTGAGTTGTTTGAAAAGCTTCGTGCCGCTCAGCAATTGCCATTGCGAATGACCTTCGCATTATCCGGTCGCGCAAATATGAATGAGTCGGAGATCGACAATTTAACATCGCTTCGTCGGCAATTTCCCAAGTTGCGTATCTCAGCCGTTAAGTTGTTTGTGGACGGTGTCATCGAAGCACATACTGCGATGCTGCTATCGCCTTATGCCAATCAAGATAGCTTGGGATTGCCGGAAGCGAATCAAGCTGAGTTGGACCAGGTTGTTGAATCGCTCGATCGCCGCGGATGGCAGATCATTGTGCATGCCATCGGCGATGGCGGAATTCGAATGACGCTGGATTCTTTCGAACGGGCTCGTAAGAAGAACCCAACGCCAGCGATCCAGCCGAGACACCGTTTGGAGCACATTGAGTCGATCAGCCCAGACGACGTTCCCCGCTTTGGCAACTTGGGCGTAATCGCCTCTATGCAGCCATATCACGCGAATCCCAACAGCAATATTTTCCAAGTATGGGCCGCAAACTTAGGACCCGACCGTGCATCGCGAGCTTGGGTATGGAAAAGCATTCTTGACGCCCGCGGTCGAATCGCTTTCGGCAGCGATTGGCCAGTTGTCGGGCTTGATCCTCGGCTTGGCATGCACACGGCTCTAACACGACAAACGCTGGACGGACAGCCGCCGGAAGGTTTCATTCCCGAACAGCGTTTGCCTTTGGAGACAGTGATTTCAGCCTACACCAGTGGCGCTGCATATGCAGAGTTTGCAGAAAACGACAAAGGCACACTTGCAGCGGGCAAGCTGGCTGACATTGTTATCTGGAATCAGGATCTTTTCTCGTTGCCCGTCGACAAGGTCCACACCGCAAACGTACAGACGACGATCTTCGATGGTCAAATCGTCTACAATGCTGGCTCGCGATAAGCGTTTCCTAAGTTCCGCGGAGTGGGACTTCAATGCCGTATCCGCTACTGTTTTGCAATTGTCCGTTCAATCGTAGATGCTCGAAGCCGATTGCCTATCCGTTAAGCTTTCCGTTTTCTTTCAAAATCGCCCTGTGGGGCAACGCATTCTCAACATTACAGACGAATCGGAAGCCGAATCAATAAGAGTTTCTTTGCCAAAACGTCTCGTTTTTTGGCAAATTACAAAACCGTGATTTCTCCGACTTCGAGAATTAATGTAGGCCTGAGAGGCGCAAGTTGTTAAATTGCCTCCTTCGTTTTGTCGTGTTTTATCCTTGTAAGACTACTTATTCGCGAATCCCATTATCTTGGCCGAACGGTAGCATTTCCGTCATCGCGGTATTGAATCCGTTTTGCTTTTAACGAAAGCCTTTGGCCAGTCAATTCGCCGACTCGGCTTACCTTATTTCCATCCTCACCGCACTCAAACCAATGCATCGAATTTACAAATTTCTGATCGTCTTGCTTTGCATGCTTGCGACGACGCATGTTACGTGCAATTTCGCATCAAGCCAAGCTCCCTTGCCGTACGCTCATTCTTGGCAGGTTCAGTCGTTTTATAAAGACGCGGATTTAGCGGACAAGTACGTGTCGATGATCGATTTTACATCCGACGGCAGTGTTTGGCTGGCAGTAACAGACGGATTGTATTTCTTTGATGGATACACTTGGACCAAGTATACAACAGAACATGGTTTGCCAAGCAATTACGTCCGCTCGGTTTTGGTGACGACCGACGGAACTTTGTGGGTCGGCACGGACAATGGCGCGGGCGTTTTCCGTAATGGAGCCTTTGATGGAGCAGGTACTCTTAATAGCCTCGCCGGTCCGAGTGTGCGCAGAATTGCAGAAGGTGCGGATGGCTCGATCTGGTTTTGTTGTGATCAATTTCCCAATTCGGATATTTCCGGGGGCCTGACCCGATTGTACCAAGGTCAGTTTAAAACATGGCACAGCCAAAATGGTTTGGAAAGCGACTATGTCTCGGACTATTTTCGCGACTCGCAAGGTCGCCAATTCATTCTGACGAATCGAGGGTTGTTACAGTTTGTGGATGATGATTTGCGTCATCCTCTCAAGGACGCTGAAATCTGGACAGGCGATACTTATGTGTGGTCGATGGTTGAAAGCGCATCGCACGGAGTGCTTGTCGCTACTGACTCGAATTTTTATGAGCTTAAGGATAATCAATGGAGACGAATTCCGAACGCGAATCCCAATATCATTCAGCCAAAGCTTGGAGTAACAAGCGAGGGTGAAATTTACACACTCACAAGCGACCCAACACCAAAAATAATGCAATGGAAAGGCGATGGGTTTGTAGCTGCATCGGAGCCCTTAAAGGACGTGATTGGAGATTTGCAAGTCGTACGCGAAAGTCCCGATGGTTCGCTTTGGTTCGTTGGCTTTGAACGGCTTGTGCGATGGGAGCGAGAGAAGCCATCGTGGCAAATATTCCCAAACCTAAACGCGCCTGTTTTCAAGGACAAAAATGGCGGAGTCTGGTTTTCATCGACTGACAAGGCTGCGTTTCGCCTTCATGATGGACTGTGGACGAAAATCGAAGATGTTGAGCCTCCATTTATTGAAGACTCAAGCGGCAATGTTTGGATGGTTTCTGGCGGTCAATTGGCTGTCTGGAAGGGCAATGAGGAAATTGAACAACTCATCGTTCCAGGAATGCAAAAAACGAAACCCATCCTCGCCGACGCCGAAGGTGCACTATGGACCTACGGACTTGATACTGCAAATCAAATTGCAGTTGCTCGCTATCTGAATGGCGATTGGAATATCCAAGTCCTTGAACAAGTCACTGCTGACGCGAGTTTAAATTATTTCTTATCTGATCCTCGAAAGGGAATTTGGCTGGTACTGAGCCAAAATGGACATCCGCCGTATGACGTATTGCGCGTGACGGATATGGGAATAGAGCGATTGCCTTTACCACCGCAAGTCACCAAGAGCAATCCGCCCCGAATTCTGGCAGGCGACAACGGCAAATTGTTGCTTGGAGGATTCTTCGGTTTGTTCGAATCGAATGATAAAGGCATTCATTGGATAAAGATTGAGACCACATCCAGTGCAATCGACCAATTTGTTCGAAGTGGCGAAGACCTATGGATTGCTGGGATGGGACATGTGGGTGGACAACCGGGGTTAATGCGATTGTCAGCGCGAGGCGAACCCCAATCTTTTCCGGACGTGCGTGGTCGCATAGTAGGATTCGACGACTTTCAAAATTCCCTCTACATCGCTTCCTACGGAATGATTCATGAGATTGATTCAAAAGCGTACGAATTGAAAAACCGATTAACTACACCGTTTTTTCCTCGCGTTACGAACATCGTTAAAGGCTCAAGCAACGAACTGTGGTGTGGCACTGATGGCCAAACCTATCGGTACGCACCCCACGTCGATGCCCCAGAAACCAAAATTGAATCCGCGTCGGATCAATTAGTGGATGGTGATAATTTGGTTGTCAACATTCAAGCGGTCGACAGATTCATTCCCAAGAATACAACCCGTGAATATCAGTACTCCATAAAAATCGATAACCAAGAGTTTTCCCCCTTTCGTCCGCTCTCAAAGGATGTCCCCATTGCCAACTTGGGGTTGGGAAAACATCAGATCCAAGTTCGCGTCCGCAACGAGGCTGGCCATATCGATAAAACACCTGCAACGCTATCTTTTCAAGTCGTTCCGATCCCCCTTCAATCCAAGTTATGGTTTCTGCCGCTTCTCGCCACGATTTTCTTGTTGTTCGTTGGACTCGCGATTTTCGCCACCATTAGTTGGCGGCACGCGC
>JANMNK010000800.1:0-2932 GCA_031373875.1 Pirellulaceae bacterium
GGCGTTGTTTATTCGTCGAAGAGTGAGACGCAGCCATCTTAAATGTCTGCCGAATCTCGTCTTCAACACGTCCGTCGTGCATTCGTCCATTGCGGATAATCCACCAAGCGACGAAAGCACCTGCAGCAACAAACGGTATGCAGAGTGCTGCGATGAAAAAGTCGTTCCAGATTTCCATTCGAACTCACCGTAGACGTGAAAATAAGTCTCAAAGCGAAAGAATCCATGTAAGTTCTGGGTTTGGGGTGGGAGCCATTTGAATACAATCTGGCGACTCGGACCCGTGATCAATACAGTGAGACCTGTCAGTCACAAAATTTCCAACCCCAAACCCAAAGGACAACAACTATGAAAACGCTAGCACTCGACCTTGGTAAATTCAATACGATATGTTGCTTTTTTGATACGAAAACGCGGAAACATACCTTCCTGAACGCTGCAACCGACCGAAATTACCTGGAGACGGTCTTCAAAACACACAAGCTCGCCCTGGTCGCCGTGGAAACCGTTTGAAGTCTTAAGTCACGATTGCGAAGTGTGAAATGTCGTAGTGTCTCGCGGCTTCAAAATTCCGACAAAGACGACGAACTTTCGCAGCGGATCGCTCGGAGATCGAGTTGTTTAAAACAACCGCAAAAGCCGAGGCTTCCCCCGATTCTTTCCCCCATCGTCATCAACCCCGCTGCACCCAAACAGCGTCCAAACGCACAGATCACGACAAGAAAAGAATCCCCGAAAAAAAATCCTGCCAACTTCTACCCCAGCTACCGCTACGTACTATCGACGCAAAGGGCCATAAAGACGTTCGGCCATTCCTAGCGCAACAAGTTGCGTACTCGAGCCCAGAAAGACAACCTCTCTGGTGCCGCAACAACACGACGGCGCTCTCGTTTTGGATCGTGAGGCCAGCATGCGACGTAGCACATGCTCATGCCGATGCGGCCGCCCTGCGAAATTGCAATTGCAATCCCACAGGTGTATTTGTCCGCTCCGTCAGGATATCTCCCGTCGGGAAAAAACGACAGGCGCCCTTCAATTGAGTCCACATCGAATTTGACGAGTTTCTCAGTCACTATTGTAGAGTCGGTAAGCTCGCAACTGTAAATCCGAATAAGTTGTCCGGGGATGATTCGGAAGCTCATTCGTGGTCGACTGTCGCGACGAGATGCGGCGCACAGCATGCCCATCCCCCAATAGCCCGTGATATCATTGTTGCGTGAGCAAAGGTATTCGCACAGCGACCGAGCAAGCGAGTTCATTTGGCGTCGTTTCATACTTGCATGGCCGAACGTATTGCAATCTATGCGTCGGGGACGGGAGTTGTTGGCCCCTTCGGTACGGTTTTGATCCCCGACGTATAGATTGGGCGTTGAACTGAGCCGACGATCGTTACAAGTGGCTTGCGAATGCCGATTGTGCTACGTTGGCTCTACGGAGAGTCTGTGTATTATTCCTCTTGCGAGTTGGCTAGTATTTTTACCGATTCTGCATATCCTTGGACTTGAGATTGATGTAAGGGTTGGCGGCGATCATAAGGTGTCACGGAACAAGTCTTCTCAAGCAAGTTGCGTAATTAAAGTCGAACCCATATCAGTTGAACGGCACAACCCTGGCTCACAAAAGGAGCGGGCGCAAGCAGAATTCAACTCACGCTCAAAAGATTTTCCAAAAGAGGTAGCTAAAATTGGCTTACCGCTCTCATCGCCCACAATCAACCCAACACATCGCAGCACGACACAACCAGGTCGTCGTTAGCGCGCGCCCAAAACCCAAAGCCTCTCCACAAAAAAGTTCCGTCTGCTTAGTTCAACGTATGATTTCATCGAGGCGCCGGAGAAGAGCCACCATCTGGAAGCGGCTGATCGCCAACTTCGATGCAATGCTTGGTTCCTCTATCAGTTGGATCAATAGATTTGCGTTTGAATTTCGATTGATATTTTGCGTAGTGGTCAACCAAGCCCTCAAGATCCGGCCCAATCTCGTCGGAGATGATTTTGCGAACAAGGCGGACTTCGTCAATTACGGGATCAGTCATCGTCGTTACCATTTCCAATCAGCTCAAGCGGTGTCACGAGTTTTGGCACCGACAACCTCAGTATACCATTAACACGAGCGATATTGTCAAATTTGTTCGCGTTTGCCAAATGTTTACAGTTCCAAGTTGCGAGGAAATCGCATCCGTAGTATGAAGCGAGCGCTAAATGCAAAGCGTCGCCCGATGGATCAGCTGGCATCAAAAGACGTTCGATGTATTCTCGGACAATCTCGCGAATGTCTTCAGTAATCGGAAGCGGTGACAACCCAGCGATAAGTTCCATCGCTTCTTCGCGTGCCGAAAAATTTCCACGTTCAAGTTCTTCAAGCACTGCTGAGGAAGTCACCAATTCATCAATTTGTTTTGATACGTCAAACCACTCACGTGTCCATAGACGGCGTGACACCATCGTGGGTTCTGTACGCACCTCAAAGTAAAAGCTTGGAATTGTTGTTTCAACGTAAATTCGACTCATCGCATTCCCTCTCGATTCGACGAAAAACGTATAGATTGGGCGTTGAACTGAGCCGACGCGGCGACACGATCGATCGTTACAAGTGGCATGCGAATGCCGATTGTGCTGCGAGGGCTCGACGGAGAGTCAGTGTATCAATCCGAATGCGAGCTGGCAAGTTTTTGCGAATTCGAGTCTCTGAGCGGCGCTGGTTGTGATGGTTGAAACCGAAGTGGGAGTTCGACTCCGGGTCTTTCCACGCCGCCCGTCATATCGCGACGAAGAGTGTTGCCTTCCTGAATGAACACACCTTAGGAAGGATCCGAGAGAAACAAGAATTTCGGGGCTCAATACCGTACAGGGCGGGATAGCACAGCGTTAGTTGCATCATCACGGCCTACCTTACACCCTCGCTTCCTTTCTGCCAGAGAGGCTTCACTGGG
>JANMNK010000847.1:0-2313 GCA_031373875.1 Pirellulaceae bacterium
CGCGTTGGCGGCCTTGTTTGGCGCGATCCTTTTCACTTTAACCGCGTGACATGGTTCCTGACGCAGAGTGTTCAGACTCTTCCGCACGAATTCGCATTTGAGTCTCCTGCCACCTTCCGATGAGGCGGATTGATGCGTAGATGGCGATAATGATCCAGCCCGCCGATTGAACCTCCGCGTCAGCATTACGCAGTCCGTAGAATAACCATGGTAATACCGCAACGAGCAGTGATCCCCAAACAGTGTTGACGGCGGCGAATGATCGTTCACGAGGACCGCGTGCGGGACGAATAGAGAACAGATAGCCGAATAACGCACACGTAATGCAAAAACAAGCTGTCATCCCAATCCCGAAACCCCATGCCAAATTGGGGCCCGCCTCAGGATTTAATGGCTGTCCACTGTATTTCATGACGAAAGGCAGCGTGATTCCGGCAATGGCACCGACGACTCCAATTCCAACGCCGGTGATAGCACCGATCCACGCCATTCGTTGCTGGTTCATACTTCATGTCTTACTGCCTAAAGAGTCCAATTTCACAGGTCGAACTTTCGATGTTAATTTCAAAATCGACGTTACCGCCCGATCGCGCGCAACGCCTGGTTCACATCATTTTTTTTCAGAGTTTCCGTTAGTTCTGTGGAGTTGCTTGCAGCGGCGGCTTTGATTTGTCCGTCGCTCAGTACGCCCTGCTGCAAGTATCTATTCCAGGCATCGACCGCAAGCGAAACGGCTTCGTCTTCCGGCTCAATTTCCCGAAGCCGTTTCGCTTTCGTCCAGAAGAAGTCCTGGCCCCAGAGTGTGACGCCTGCGCTCAGTATTTCGAGTTCCTGCGCATATGGGCAACCCGGCATCGATCCCATCCGCGGTTTCATGGATAAGTTTTCATCTGCCGATGTGGTCTTGGCCATGATCACGGTCTGCCAAGGTTTCATCGGCACATCTGCATGCAGCGAGGATGGGTCAAAGTAAAGGCCTTGATCAGCATCACCGTACTCCACGATGCGATGCATTTCGAGTCGTTGAGCGGTTGGTGGAATCACCGCCATGGATCGAGAAGGAATCCCCTTTGCCCTCATGAGCGCCAATGCCAAATTGGCGTTAGCAGTACAAATTCCATTCATTCCGCTGTCGAGAATACCGAGCGCATCAAGGGAACGCGGTTGTTTGACACGTTTCATTTCCCGAATGAATCGCTGGATGTTCCGAGCGTAATCCTCAACTTCGCCGTTTTCCGGCCAAAGTTTTTCGGCGAGACCTTGGATTCTTTCCGAAGCGGCCTGTACGCATGCTGTTGCGGATCGATACGAATCGTATAGCGACTGTCTCGGTGAAACAGTCTTACCGGAAATTAATACGACCGATGACCAATCTATCTGAACGTCTTGATTGCGCTCGCCCTTGAACTTCAGGCTGACAATATCGTTCAGCTCATCTCGCTCTGAATTCGATACTCGACGGCAGCGTCACGAGGCGTGCTGCGGATGTAGAAACTTATCGGCACTTGACCGTCGACCAATTGAGGCATCGGCAAAATCACTTCTTGCATACCAGTCTGGAGCAACTTGACGTGCATGCCACCCAAGGCCCCAACGAGACCGGGACGTGTCATTGTTTCTGTGCTTGGGGACGATATCATCGCCGCCAACTCCTCATGCATCGCGTCCATTCCTTGCTGCCTGATAACAACCCCCGGCGTCACATTCTGTGGGCCTTGATTCTCGGTGCCGCATCCAGCGAAAACCATGAGGAAACTGCTCAGAGTGCTTGCGAACAACAATGATTGAGGTTGTATCATATTGAAACACTTCTTTGATGCGAACGAATAGCAAACTATCCTGACTTTTTACGGAAGGATAGTTTGTGCGTTGGACTGAGACGCTTCGCTGGATGGCACTATGCGGATTCCAAGTGGCGGACGTCTTGAAAGAGTTAGTTTAAAGAGACGCAAGAAGCCAAGTCAAGCATTTCGTATTAATTGCTTCGTTGGCTCCACAACATTCGAGCCTGCCGCTTTCGCAAAATCTTCCTCGGTCACCAAAAAATAGCTCTTGGCTTAGCAATTCTTGATGAATTGCTAAGCCAAGAGCAAACCACATGGATCGGGAATTCTCTTTCCAGTTCCGGTTGTCGACTCGCACGCATCGAATGGCACTGTCGTGGCCAAACCGAAACGCCGCCAGTCGCAATGACCGGACATACTTGGTTCGTTTTTCGATCGTCGAATCCTGGCCCGGTCCATGAGCTTCATGACCCTGTAAATTGAATCCGATGACCCTGCAAATTTCCAGGGATTTTCGATGTGACCCTGT
>JANMNK010000851.1:0-1542 GCA_031373875.1 Pirellulaceae bacterium
TCGTATCTGCCGTTCGGCCGACAGGAGTAACCGTTCGAGCCATCGAAATTCCAGTCGATGGTCTGATTCCGGTCAAATCATTGCCAAATGATCGCTATCGGTTCGATCGCGACACGCATACTTTGGAAGGCTTTAAGGCTGGCAACCGTTTCCGATTAGGGGACGAGCTGATTGTTCGAGTGGAACGCATCGACACGGCCAAACGGCATTTGATCTTCGGTTTTGAAAGACTGACCCGCCACGCCTTGCCTGTTTCGCTGGATTCCAAAAAGGAAAAGCGAAAGGGTGACAAAGGCGAAGGCAAAAAGCGTTCCAAGGGGCACCCCTCTGCTTCGAAAAGCGATGCGTTGTCCAGTCGGCTAAAGAACAAGAACGGTAAAAAGAAACCTCGCAAATAGGCGATTCTTTACTCGTACTTATCGGTATCCACGACCATTTTTTCCATTTTGTGAACCAAGTCTGCGGCTTCTAGTAGAGTCGCCATCATTCTTTTGAGGACTGGTTCGACTTCGCCTAAGCTTTGCGCATAAAAACTCTTGGCAGTTTCGTCGTTCCAGGTTTCCTCGATAATGGCGGTGGTTTCGCCCCACTTGCTGAGCGTGCTTTGCAGCCGACTCCGACAACCAACCAGATCATTTCGGCAGCGTGTATCCATTGGGGTGTTTCTTAGAGGGAAGGTAAGTATCCCCCGAGATAAACTCGGGGGCATTTGCATGCCGTCGGCTTTACGCCGAGGGTGCTGACCATATGCTCTAGAATGTACGATAGTATATCGCTTGCCAATCGCATGGTGCAGTCGCAACCAACAAAACCGAAATGGAGGTCCCATCTCAATGTTAATCCCCGTTTATTGGGCGGAAAGCAAAGCTCAGCAGCTTGTGGACCGAAAGCAAATTACGGTCCGACGTTTCGGATGGTCGCAATCGAGCCAAGTGGATGCTCAAAACAACGCAGACGAACGATTGGCAGAGGCATTGCGACGCATTCTCTCGGGTGAATCGCTACCAAGGCGAGAACAAAAGCACGCTTACAACGGTTCGGTTGGAGTCCCCATTCGCGAAGAGATCGTCGAACAATACGGCGAGACAATCGTAACGCGAAACTCTTACGGGGCTCGCTGCTTGAATTCACCCAATGTCTTGATCGCGGACGTTGATTTCATTGAGGGCTCTTCCTGCCGGCTCATTCTAATCTTGGTTGGGCTGATGATGGTTTTTGCTGTAGGAGCGATGTGGTGGACTTCTTCCGTTTGGGTTGGAGTGGTGCTTGGTGTGTTGGCGATTCCCCTCGGAAATTTACTGGCATGGGCATTCCAGCGGTCCCTGGTAAATTCCCGAGGCGGCGTCGAGGAGATGGCTTGTTCGGGTATCCGGGAATTCATGGCACAGAATCCGAATTGGAATGCTCGGCTGTACAGAACACCGCTTGGAATTCGTATGCTTGTCACGCACCAAACGTTTTCTGCCAGCGATCCCATCGTGGCCGAATGCTTTAAGAAAATCGCTGCCGATCCGATCTATGCGAAAATGTGCCAACGGCAAG
>JANMNK010000862.1:0-6923 GCA_031373875.1 Pirellulaceae bacterium
TGCGAAAGCATGTTGGGTTGGGTGAACATTCGGTTGTGACCCAGTTTCTCAACTCACGCAGATCAACGTCCACATATTAAGACGAAAGTTAACGCGTGTGGTCAAAAGAAAAATCCGAAGTTCCTGTCAAAAGAAACAATCTCTCTGAAATCATTCGTTTTCCGAGTGTTCGTCCTTCGAGAATTGTCGGTCATTTACTCGCAATAAACGAGGACTCAAACTGGTTCAGGATTCTGGCGGATTGAGATTTTTGGGGTCTTGGGATGCTCCACGCAACTGGCTTTCAATCTCTTTGACGGAGCAAAAAAGCATCGGCACGGTCTGATCGTAGCGGTTTCGTGCAGTGATGCCGCGTTGGGCTTCGTGGACGCGTTCCACTTCTTCTTCGAGAGCCGACAGCCATGGTGGGGCTTCGAAACCGATGCCCGTTGGTTCGCGAGTCATCAAGCGGGCTTCTTGAACCAACAAGTCGAACGCGGGAGTATTTCGGCCGTCGAACGAAAGGCCAAGCTGTTTCATCGCGGGGCGGACCAAAGCACGCATGCGATCGATGGTCATCGGCTTGATGAATCTTTCTCCCAAGCGATCGGCTACGGTCGGCATGCGCATGGCATATTGATCTTGCAGCTTGTTCAGCATCTTCTGGTATTGATCGGCTTCGCGTCCAATGCGCTCAGCAAGTGCTCTCCGCCAAGCTTGACCTGTCAAAGGGCAGCCGCTGCGAACCAATACTTCATGAGCCCAAGAGACGGGTCTCAGATTCCAATTGACGCGATCGTATCGAACGCGTAGTCGCAAGAAATCGAGGAACATATACAGCATTTCGCCGCGGTCGGATTGCGTCGTCGTGCTGTTGTAGTCGCGGTACTCGCTGTAATGATCAATGATGGCTTCGAGAACAACGTTCAACCACCGATGGGCGTGCTGCGGGTTCAATTCGCCGCGTTCAATTGCGTCGAGAATCGGTTGCAACTCTTCGTGGTCGCCGTCTTGTTTGGCGCGTTCGAGCCAAACAGGGATTCCTTGGTGCAAAATTGCGCGGACATTGCCAAGTTTTAGAAACGTCTGGGTGAAAAGGTTGGCACCGTACTTTTCGATAAACGCAGCGAGCTGAGTCCATTGCGCTGAACTGTCGACGGTCTCTAAAATGCTCAGGCGAAGCGTTCGGGAATGCAACAACCAGCAACTCAGCATGACTTCAGTCAAGTTTTCCAGCAACGGAATTAGTTCGGTGGGCGGCGGTTCGATGCCGGTCAACTCCATCAAATCGTCGACTTCCATCTTAGGATCGCGCGCCAAAGGCGAATTCTTTGCAGCGGACCCTCCGTCGGTCGCGTGCCAATTGAATCCGTTTCGTACGATGCATCGCACCATCGATTTAAAACCCATTTGGAACAACTCGTCAAACTCGGTCACTGCGCCGGGTCCGACTGGATTTTGATGTTCCATGAATCGAGCGGTATCGAGCAATTGTATGGCGTAGAAAAATAAACCTTGACGCGGCAGCCAACTCAGCAAGTGCCCGAGAACGCGACGCCGCAATCGAACTGCTAGGATTTGATCGGGGACTCCGCCGCGAGCTAACGGCAAATAGAGCAACCGCTGAGATCGGATGGTGACGAGGAATTGATCGATGTGCTCTTCGACCGACGACCGTCGACCGGCCATGAGGTCTGCAAAAAGGCAAACCGCCAATTGATCTTCCTCTGGTAATTGGCTCAATTGGGATGGCGGTGGGTTGTCCTTACTTTGGCGACTGATGACGACAGCTAGTAGCATTCGCAGACCATCGGACGTTTCGATCGTATTGCCAATCACACGTTCAAGCAGCGATTCTTTCAGCATGCGTTTGCGGTCATACCGCGACATCGACTCCTGATCCGCACCGCTTCGGGAAATCCGATATTCGTGAAGTTGTCGCGTCAGCGAGACGAGTCCTAGACGCTGACTGGACGATTGATCGCACCAGCGTTGTAGGGCTTCGATTTGGCGACGCATCAAGTCAGAGGTTGGATCCTCACAATAGATATTCGGACTGAGCGCGACCGATTTCCACATGCTGGCAAGTGCGCCGAGGAAAGTGAGGTGCTCGGTCAATCGTTTGGATTCGGCGGCAAGTTCATCTTGGTTGTCTTCGCCTTCTTCGTAGATCGGCCCTTCGTTGCCATCGTCGGTACTGTCTTTGAAGACAAAATTCTCATAGGCTGCTTTGAAGACGTCGGAATCTTCGGAATCAGCTTCCGAATCGTCGGCCCCTGCGACGCGCGCTTGACCTTCGCGGCGATTGCGTTGTTCCTCGCCAAGTTGGAAAGTTGGGGGGACCCAAAAGTGTTCGCCATTGGCTTCGATATAGTCAAAAAACTTTTCGATATGCGTCCACTTTTGCGCGACTGTCAGCGGTTGACCGTCGCCTTGTGTTTGACTTTGGTTGAGCGTCTCCAACCAAAGGCGGGCCAAGTCGGAAAAGGAAACTTGTCCGCTTTGCAGACCAACGCGACCAGCTTGGCTAAGCCAATGGACCAGCAGCGCCATGCTGCCGACAAAGTCTTTTCGTTCGAGCAGCGTGTCGATTACCAATGCGTACGCTTTGGGGGAATCAAAAATTTCGGCATGGGGAGCCCAGAATCGGATGTCGCCCGCTGCCGCGCCACCTTGATGCCATAAACGTAGCGCGCGAGCTACGAGCGAAGCTGACTCGAACGTGTCCGCTGCATCGGAAGCTTGCAGGTCTTTGACTTCGTGGGCTGCGTATTTGCGCCACCATTCGGTCAGAGATCGCATCTCCACTTCGACCGTTTCGCAAACTCGAGCCTCATCGCGCGATGCGGCCACACGCCAGATTTTCGACTGGAAGGAAAAGACTTGCTCCATCAATTGGATGAGGTCTTCGACGCGATGGTCGTGGACGGCCGAATCGGAGCCGGTGAATCGCGGGAAATTCCCGGCAAATCCCAGAATGTTCCACGGATCAACTAAAGAGCCGCATTCGATGCCTCGCAACAGCAGGTCGCGAACTTGAGCGGTTATTTGGCTGGCTTGTTGAAGTTCGCCGCGCTGCAAGAATTGATTGCCGGTCGTCAGCAAGCAATCGATGCGACACAAAATGCGAGCCGATGGAACTTGCACATGATCCGATTCTTCCTTGGCAGCCGTCGCACTTCCCATGCGAGCAAAGAGGCGGGCCAACAGAACGTGAGCAAGTTGACTTGCTCGCTGGCGTGCTAAAAAAGTATTAAGGTGCTGACGTGCGCCGCCAAAAGCTTGCCGTCGAATCGTTTGTTCCGTTTGCAGCCGAGTTGCATGCTCGCCTTGCATTTTGGACAACAGTTCGTCGTAGAATCGATCGCGATTGCGTGCGATGGGAGCCATCAGACTACCCAGCGTCACCGTAGAATCAAATGTCGCCGGGCCAGAACCGGAGACCCCAGACGCCATGAGGATCGTACCTGCCAGAACAGCTGCCGCTTCGTGAACCAATTCGGCTTTGGGAAGTTCCTTTTCCTCTTGCAGTCGAGCCAGCAACGCATCGATCGTCACTTGTTGGACGACGAATCGCGTGTAGTTTCCGCTGTTATCGATTTTGTGAGGATCCCATTGTCCAAAGTGATAGTTGGGACGTTTGTTTACGGGATGATCGAAATCATAAGCTCGCGGATCGAGAGCAAGTTCTTCGAGGTTCTCCAAATCGAAATAGCAATCGTGCCGAAGGTCGGCAGCCGTGGACTTTAGGATTTCTAAAGTCTGAGAAATGAGATCATAATAGGATCCATAAGCCACGCCAACTTCCGCGACAAACAGCGGAATCGGGCGCAACCATTCGTGAGGATACGGCTCCAAGCGGCGACCTTCGAGAACGGCGACCGGGCGATATCCAACGTAATCATTCAACTCCCGAATCGCGCCTTGGACGATCCGCTGTGTTTCGTCCCACGGAGCACCTTGCGAAAGCACAGCTGCAATGGCTCGGCCGAGGAAGAAACCGTTGAAGATTCCTTCGGGTTCTTGGTGGAATAGCAAGTCTCGGTGGAAATCGATGTATTCCGGCAATAAATCGAGCCAAACAAGTTGCAGCACCTGGCTTGCTTGGGCATTTTCTCGAAATGCGGGCTTCTCGTCTGCAAGTTTAACGAGTCGATCTTGCAGCCATTGTTGAATGGTTAGCCAAGCGGGCATTCCGGCGAATGGGCTGCCCGGAATTGGACTGCCGGCGATCGCCCATCCGTACAAGCGGTTGAGGGCCTGCAATGCTTTTGGGTCGGTTTTGCCTGAGGAAAAATTGAGATAGCCCAATACGTGGACTAAATCCTCATCGCGTCCTCCTAAACGGTCTTGTGAAGCCACAACCTTCTCCGGGGAACCTAATCGGCAAAAATCGTCAATCCATCTCGGCGACCCGACCTCCAGCGTTCTAACGCAATGCGAGCAAAATCTACATGCCGATTAGCACCTTGCGTTACATCTGGAAATGTCTGGTCGACCGTTCGTCGATCCGCGATTCGCAAGGCTGCGACTCGCTCCACTAGTTTTGTAGGATTTTCCGCAAAACTTATAACCGAACATCGTAAATCCCATCGTGAAGTTGGTCTAGGTCCTGTGTTCTCGGCCGGGATTCGAGAATTCCCCCGTTAATTCCCACGTTTCGAGTTCACTTAATATAGTCCGCGCAGCTTAACAAATGCTAAATCGCCCTGGAAAAATACGTAATTGCAAGCGGCTTAGTCTGGGTTGGCAGGTGTCTTCAGTATAAAACGATTGTCCCAATCGTTGAAAAATGGTTGATGGGTTTTAGGTTTAACTCGTTTGTTGGGCGATGAAAGTCGGCGTGGCGTTTTAGTTGTAAACTGATCGATTGAAGACAATTGTCTTCAGTGTAAAACGATTGTCCCAATCGTTAAAAAATGGTTGATGGGTTTTAGGTTTAACTGTTTTGTTGGGCGATGATGGTCGGCGTGGTATTTTGGCTGTGAACTGATCGATTGAGGACAATCGATCTACAATGAAAGCCTACCGATCGATTGGGGACAATCGATCTACACTGGATTTGAAGCAACATCGATGGCGGGGAATAGTATGGCGGCAATCGGATTTGGAATTATCGGATGTGGAATGATCGCGAAATTTCATGCTCGCGCGATTCGTGAAATTAAAGGTGCCAAGCTGGTTGGCTGTTTCAACCATACCTTTGAGAAAGCCGAGGTTTTCGCGAATGAGTTCGAATGTGATCCGCATCGGGAACTATCCGAATTGCTGGCGAGAAACGATGTCGATGTCATTACGATATGCACACCCAGCGGCGCGCATTTGGAACCAGGTTTGGCTGCGGCCCGAGCAGGCAAGCATGTGCTTGTTGAAAAACCGCTTGAGGTCACCACAGCCCGTTGTGACAAGCTAATCAAGGCTTGCTCGGACGCTGGTGTCCAGCTTGCCACGATCTTCCCAAGCCGCTTCCACCAAGCCTCGCAAATCATGAAAAAGGCCGTCGAATCGAACCGATTTGGTGTTCTGACCATGGCCGATGCGTACGTCAAGTGGTTTCGAACCCAACAGTATTACGACAGCGGGGCTTGGCGAGGAACATGGAAACTCGATGGCGGTGGTGCTCTCATGAACCAAGCAATCCATAGCGTGGATTTACTGCTTTGGTTGATGGGGCCGGTCGTCGAAGTCAGCGCGTTTACGTCGACTTTGGCACACGAACGAATCGAGGTCGAAGACGTTGCTTGCGCTAATTTGCGTTTTGCAAACGGTGCCCTGGGAGTTATCGAAGCTACTACGGCAGCCTATCCTGGTTCCCTTAAACGCATAGAAATCGCTGGCTCTGCGGGCCAAGCCATCATGGAAGAGGAAAATATCGTCAAATGGGATTTTGCTAAGGCAAACAAGCAAGACGAGAAGATTCGATCAGAGATGGGGACTATGACGAAAACCGGTGGCGGCGCAGCAGACCCGGCTGCAATTGGTCACCACGGCCATCGCGAACTATTCAGGGAATTCGTGTCGGCCATCCGAGCAGGTCGTCAACCTTTGAGCGGCGGAATCGAAGGACGCAAAGCAGTCGAGCTAATCGCTGCAATCTATCGATCAGCGAAAACCGGCAAGCGGCTAAGACTGCCATCCTAACACATTAGCTATCCGCGACTGTCTCATTTTGAGAATCAAATCTGCGGCTTGGCGTGTAGTACGACAAAAACATTGATTTCGATGCTAGCAAATGAAATTCAAGGTTCGGAAATATGATTGGAGCCAATAAACGCTTAGCTGGCGATCAAGAAGTACTTTCTACCCACGCCGATAAAATTCCTTGGCACAAATTTGTCCCGGCTTTTCCGTGTACGAATTTTCCGATCCGATTATAGAACGTTCGTTTCGCAAAATGCCAGGATATACCCATCTAACTCTATGGATTATCCGCAAGCGAGCCGTTCGTTTTTCAATTCATCATGTGGCTTGTCTAATGAGTCGATAACTTGACGTGGACAAATTTCTTTCATGAACTTTGCATATCTGACTAATTTTTGCACATTTGTGTTGACGAATTTTACGCCAGTGTGTCTTATGTAAGTACTGCTCTGGAGTTTTGCATCGAAAAACTCCGCCTTCCACTCGATTCTGGATTATCGAGAAATTTTTGGAAGGCACAAATAACATGATCCAGGACTGGGGTCTTTATGAAGAAACAATCTCGAGGTTTCACTTTGGTGGAACTACTGGTGGTCATCGCGATCATCGGTGTATTGGTTGGTTTGCTTTTGCCAGCAGTTCAAGCTGCTCGTGAAGCTGCGCGTCGTATGAGCTGCTCGAATAATATCCGTCAGGTCGGATTGGCATTGCTCAACTACGAATCCACCTACAAGATGCTGCCGTCCAACGTCACGGGTACTCAAGACGTCGGTGGCCGCGGTCCAGACTGGTCGAACATGGGT
>JANMNK010000883.1:0-4249 GCA_031373875.1 Pirellulaceae bacterium
CGCGTTGCGCTCGAGCACCACGCAGCGAATCCTGTCCTTTACATTGACCGATGGCGATGGTGGGACCAGCAATACACTGACCAAAACGATCAACGTATCCTAATCGCCAACATCGGCAGTAAATTGAAATTCGATCAGACGCTTTAGCCTACGCGCTTCAACACAGCTTCAAGCGTTGGTCGCAAGGCCGCGCCGCTGGCTTTCATGGCTTGGACTTCTTTCGGCCACAAGTCGATTTCCACGCGGGATAACGCTCCCGTTCGACCGACAACGGTGGGAACCGATAACGCCACATCGCGAATGCCGTAGCACCCGCCATCTTGAACGGTACTGACAGGCAGAAGCCGCTGTTGATCGAGGATGATCGAGTGAATGACGTCGCGAATCGCAATGCCCACCGCGAATCCTGCACCGCCTTTCTTGGCGATACACTCAGCTCCCGAAGTTTTCGTGCGCTGAAAAATCTGTCCCGCAGCCTGCGTCGTCCAGCCAGGATACTTTTCCAAGCTCAGCGAGCCGACGGAGGCGCTCGACCAAATCGGGACCATGCTGTCGCCATGCTCGCCAAGGATCATGGCCCTGGTTTGTGTCGGAGCGACACGAAGATGTTGCGCGATCAACGAGCAAAATCGAATCGTATCCAACTGCGTTCCCAGCCCGATGACTTGGGTTGCAGGCAATCCCAAACGCTTTGCGGCAACATAAGTCAAAATATCCACGGGGTTCGACACGACGACACAGATCGCCGACTTCTTCGGACCCGCTGCTTTGACTTGATCCAAGATCGAAACGAACAAATCCGTATTGCGATTGATCAGATCCAGACGCGATTCATCGGGCTTGCGTCGTAATCCTGCGGTGATGCAAATGATGTCGCTTGAAGGAATGTGCTCGTAGGAACCGCTGACGATGACTTGGTCCGCCACGCTTGGTCCGCCATGCAGCAAATCCAAAGCATGCCCAAAAGCCAAATCCGCATTCAGATCAAGCAAAGCAATCTCGCGAGCGATACCGCCAAGCTGCAGTGCGTAAGCTGCGCAGGAACCGACCAGCCCACCGCCGCCAATGATACTTACCTTCATATTGATTAAGCTCCCTTCGACAGTTCGCGAATGACTTGTTCGGTGATCAGCTTGATCAAGCGATCTTCATCGATGCCTTCGGGCAAGGCTCCACCACCCGTCGAGCTTCGTAAAACCGGTGCGGCGGCAGTGACGGCCGATTCCACCGCTGCGGCCAATCCCGTGGTGGCTTTGCCCATGGCTGGTGGCTCTGGGAAAGCTCGTCGCTCGACTCCGCTGTCCTGCCAAGAGTGCCGGAAAATATCATTCGCGCAAATATCGCAGTTCTTGAATTCGTCCGTGTTGCGAGGATCGGTGAAACCCCACTTGGCTTTCAAATCAAGCAGCTCACGCTCTTTCTGTTCATTGAAGTAACTGACATTGCCAAGCTGTTTGGCCAGCAACAAGATCCGGCAGTAAGCATCCAAGATTTCCGTCCACCAATACGCACGCTCAACGTCTTCACCAAAGCTCACGGTCCCGTGATTTGCCAAGATGATGATGTTGGTCTTATGAACGAATGGAATGATCGTGTCCGCAAAAGCTTGACCACCAGGCGTTTCGTATTTCGTAATGGGAACATCACCCAGAAACACTTCGACTTCAGGCAACACGCATTGCGGGATCGGCTCACGCGCGACGGCAAACGCAGTCGCGTGAGGTGGATGGCAGTGCACGACGCTCTTGATGTCGGCGCGTTGTTTGTAGATTTCCAGATGCAACAAAGCCTCGCTACTGCGTTTCTTGCGTCCGGAAATCTGTTTGCCCGTCATGTCAACGATCGAAATATCATCAGGCTTGAGGAAGCCTTTGGAGTGCATTGTCGGGGTGCACAGCACTTCGTTGTCGCTGACTCGGACCGTGATATTGCCATCGTTCGCTGCGGCAAAGCCCTTCTCATAAAGTCGTCGTCCGATTTCGCAGATGTCTTGTTTGATCTTGTGAACGTTTGTCATCATGTTTCCCAAAAAGCGAGTTACTCGATTAAAGTTTATTTGGATCGGAATTGAGGAGCGATCTCGACACGTTCGAGAATCGCGGAGCAATAAGCATCAACTGGTTTTAATTCGGGTCGAAAGGGTTGTGCGGCCTCCGCGCCGTCGCTGACAGCAATCAACGTCCCGGCGTTCGAGCCGAGATCATCCCATACGACAATCGTGTCTGTGTCACGAGCAACGCCCGTCACCAACTCTTCGCCTGCGGGTTCAGCCGTCACCAAGCAACCGCCAACCAAACTTGGATGGCAGCGCGACAACGTAACTTTTCCAGTGACACGATAAATTTGCATGATTTGGTTTTACGCGCTCCCTCTGCTTTTCTGCCAAGCTCGAATGACGTTTGCTGTTGATGCAGCATTCCATCGCGCACGATTGAGGATGATCAAGTTGACCGGGACTTCAGACAGCACGTCTGGCAAATCCGACCAAGCGGAGACGACCGCAGATCGAATCGCATCATGCCGTGCGGCTTGCCAACTGGTGGCATGTGGGAATTCGGACAGCAGGATGCCACGGTGACTTCCTCCACGAAGATTCTTAACCGCTTGCCCCAGATTCGCTGCGTCGTCTTGGTCCATAACTTCGACGCGAACTTGCTTCGGACAAAATCGCTTTTGCAGTCCATTCAACCACACTGCACTGCCGATCACGAACATTGGCACGATGTTGGCATTGGTGATTCCTGGTAGATTCGCGGATGGGCTCGCGGCACTGGTCTCGCGACGGACTTCGATTTGATTACGGCGCAGTACATCCCAAGCGGCAGGTGTGATGACCGCCTTGTTTCGGACTGAGATCGTCGACTTCGGTTCGATGCCTTGGGAAACGAGAGCTTCGGTCAGTATCGATTGTTCAAATCGCTTGACTCCCACGGAGCCTGTTTGCGCGGCTTGTTGACCTGAATGCGCACCGAGATCGGTCAACCGCGTCAAAACGCGGCGAACAATTTCATCGATCTCAAGTGGTGAAGAGGTCATGGTCTACTCTGTTACTGTCGGTGTTACTGTTGGTCGTCAACGATTCCAAGCACGGCCCATCGTATCGGCGAATTCTCAATTCCAAACATCTGCTTGATAGCCGAGCCATCGCTAGTCAGCATGACATGCTCGCCCGCACCTGCACCAAAGCGATCTACGGCTAACAAAGGTGGCCCGTCTGACTTCACTTTGTCAGCCATCAAAGGCTGCACCACCAACAGTTTCTGGTTGTCCAGCGAACTGTGTTTGGCAGTGGAAATGGCATATCCGATGACGCGAGCGATTTGCATGATCAGCTTTGGGGACCTCCAAGGATCCAAAGGTCATCGATCATCGAGCAACGTCGTTCGCGAGTAAATGTCATCGGCGTGGTAACGCCTTCGCCGGTTGGCCCCGCAATGGAGAAAGACAAATAGCCTTCGCCGCCGAGCCCCAACGAAGCCATGCATGGCCCGTTCTTGACAAACAAAGTTGTGTCCATAGCTCGGGCCATTTTGGTCATGTTGCGTACGTCACGCGAATGAATAATGCTGGTATGCCGGAATCCATGTTCGTATTTTTGAGCAAGTGCAATTCCATGGTCGATATTGCGACAGCGAACGAAAGGCACGAAGGGCATCATTTGCTCGACGGTGACAAACGGATGATGCTCGTCGGTTTCGCCGTAAACCAGTTCGACCGAAGGATCGATTTTCTTACCCGCACCGGCGGCCAACTTGACGGCGTCTTGTCCGAGATACTCTTTAGCTGGAGCATAGTGGCGATCGGCACCTTCGCCAACTTCGATCATCGCGACCGAAGTCAGCTTGGCGATTTCACTGCTCGACAAACGAACAGCACCCGCGCGTTGCATGGCATCCATCATCTTGTCAAAGACCGAGTCGACGACAAAGACTTCCTTTTCAGCGATACACAACAAATTGTTATCGTATGCGGCTCCTTGGATAATGCATCGAGCGGCACGATCCAGGTCAGCCGTTTCATCGACCACGTCAGGTGGATTACCAGGACCAGCGACAATGGCCCGTTTGCCGCTATTCAAAGCCGCACGTGCAACGGCCGGTCCGCCGGTCACGCAGATCAAAGCGATCCCGCGGTGTTTGAATAATTGCGAAGCGGTCTCCAGAGTCGGTTCGCGAAGCAAACAGATGAGATTGTCGATTCCAAGATCTTCGTAGATCGCCTTATTGAATCGACGTACGCCTTCGGCAGC
>JANMNK010000869.1:0-8766 GCA_031373875.1 Pirellulaceae bacterium
GTCCGTAGCAATTTTGTTACGACCCTCGCTCGACAATCTAATATAGAGCCTGCCTGTTCACCTTTTAAGGAATACTATGGGCGATGGCTTGTCATTTGCGTCCTTGACGAAGTCTAATGAGGGCCTCGGCCAGCGATTTTCGCATCGGCGGTTTTTTTCGGGGAATCCAAAATGTTGAAGGTCGTTTGCTGTTCGATCATTTTTCTTGCTAGCTGGGTGGCGTTCGAGCAGACTTGTCCTTGCGGCGAACCCCCAACAGCAATTTTTCACAGCGGCCAAGTCGTTACAGTCGACGAACGATTTCAAGTCGCCGAGGCCCTCGCGGTTGCTGGGGAACGCATTCTCAGCGTCGGCGCAAACGACGAAATTCTGAAACTGGCCGGACCGAAAACCAAGGTGATTGATTTGCATGGCAAAATGGTGTTGCCAGGCCTGATCGATTCGCATGTTCATGCGCCGGATGCTTCCATGTTCGAATTTGATCATACGATTCCCGATATGGCGACGATTGAAGACGTATTGGATTACATACGTTCGCGGGCAGATCATCTTGACGATGGTCGCTGGATTTTGGTCAGCCAAGTTTTTGTGACGCGGTTGCGGGACCAACGGTTTCCGACACGGTTCGAACTAGACAAAGTCGCCCCCAACAACCCTGTCTTTTTTCGCACCGGTCCCGATGGCGCGCTCAATTCGATGGCGTTGAAATTTTGTGGGATCGACAAAGATTTCAAGATTACCGACGGAGAACCGGGCTACATCGAGCGTGATCCCACAACCAACGAGCCAAACGGAATTTTGCGAAGCTGCACTCGACTGGTAAAAAACATCGAAGCGGCAACCAATCCTTCAGAGCAAAATCGGGCCAACAGGTTAAGCCAACTATTGCGTGACTACAACAGCGTTGGGCTCACCAGTATATGTGATCGATTAACCACCGACAGCGGGCTGGCATTATACGAATCGTTATTGGCACAAGATCGATTGACTTGCCGAGTGTTCATGTCGTACTCGTTAAATGCGCAAGCCTCCATAGAGGAGATCGAGGCGACAATTGTCAAGGCCGCCAAGCATCCGAAACACGAGTACAACAATCGATTGTGGTTGCGGGGCGTCAAGATTTTTCTAGATGGAGGCATGCTGACGGGCAGTGCTTATATGCGACAACCTTGGGGTGTCAGCTCGATCTATTCCATAACCGACCCCAACTACCGAGGGTTGCTGTATGTTGAGCCCAGCAAGTTATATCGGATGGCAAAATTATCTTTAGAAAACGATTTGCAATTCACCGCACACTCGGTTGGTGACGGAGCCGTCCATGCGTTGATCGACGCATATGCGCGAATCAACGACGACTTTGAGATTCGGGACAAGCGACCTTGTATTACTCACTGCAACTTTATGAGTGATGAAGCTATTGATGAGATGGCTCGCTTGGGGATTATTGCCGATCTGCAACCCGCTTGGCTGTGGCTGGATGGCAAGACGCTGCTTAAACAATTCGGGCAGGACCGAACGGAGTTCTTTCAGCCCTATCGAACTCTGTTTGACCGAAACGTTATCGTCGGAGGTGGTTCTGACCATATGCAGAAAATCGGCTCGATGCGGTCGGTTAATCCTTACAATCCGTTCCTGGGAATGTGGATTGCTGTGGCTCGACAACCACAAGGTGCAATCGAACCACTCCACAGCGAACAAAAAATATCTCGTGCAGAAGCCATCCGTTTGTACACGATCAACAACGCGTACTTGACCTTCGAAGAGAAACAAAAAGGGTCGCTCGAATCGGGCAAGCTAGCTGATTTCATTATCGTGGATCGCGACCTATTAAAATGTCCAGTCGACGATATTCGCGAAACACAAGTCCTCCAGACATTTGTGGGCGGCCGACAGGTCTATCCCACCGTAGAGGCAAATTAGCCGTCTAATCGCCATCTTAGGCAAGCATTATCGCCCTATGTGCGCCAAAATTGCCGAACATCCGTAGCGAAACTATTCCTTGCCGGAGCAATCCATCGTACGATAAAAGACACCTGCGAAACTTCATTTCTTTGAAAAGCAGGGTGAATTGTCGTTCAGGCTAAAGAGGTTCATAAATGTCGCTCGTCAAGCTTCTAAAATCGTCAGCCACCGTTCTTGCCGTTGTTGCTTTATCTGCGATCACTATGGCTTGTCCATTTTGCTCGGCCGTAAAGCAGACGCTGCGACAAGAAATGGAATCGATGGATGTTGTAGCAATCGGCGAAATCGTTTCGTCAGGAAAAGAAACCGCCGATGAGAGGGAAGGTCGAGCGACTTTCAAAATCTTGCAAGTATTGCGAGGAGCCGAGCACGTACAGATTGATCAAACTGTTGACGTCACCTATTTCGGACCAGCCAAGACAGACAAGAAATTCTTGCTATTAGGAGTCGATCCGACCCAACTCCTGTGGTCGTCGCCTTTGCCAATCAGCAAGCAAGCCGAAGAGTACATCAACACCGTCCTCAAGTTGCCCGAAGACCCGATCGAACGATTGAAGTTCTTTCAAGCTTACTTTGAAAATGAAGATACTTTATTGGCTCGAGACGCCTACGACGAGTTTGCCCTCGCTCCCTACGAAGAAGTCAAATTGCTCAAGCCCCATATGGATCGCGAGAAATTGTTGACTTGGGTTCAAGATGATAGTTTGGATCCCAATCGCAAGAGGCTGTATTACACGCTCTTGGCAATTTGCGGCGAACCCAAAGATGGCGAGTTACTGGAATCGATATTGCGGAGCAAGGACGCGAACAAGCGTGCCGGGCTCGATGCCTTGATAGCGAGTTACTTGACATTGCGCGGCGATGCTGGACTGCCTGTGATCGAGGAGTTGTTCCTCAAGAACAAGGAATCGCAATATGCTGAGACCTATTCTGCCATCATGGCTTTGCGATTTCATGGGACCGAAGGTGGTGTACTCAAGATCGAAAAAATCGTCGAATCCATGCACCATATTTTGACGCGACCCGAACTCGCTGATTTGGTCATCCCTGATCTTGCACGTTGGAAGGATTGGTCACAAATTGATCTGCTTGTCGAGCTATTTAAAACAGCCGATGAAAACAGTTCTTGGGTTCGAGTTCCGGTGGTCAATTACCTCCGAGCTTGCCCACTGCCAATCGCCGCTGAGAAATTAACCGAGCTGGAAAAGATCGATCCGAAAGCTGTCCAGCGAGCGAAAACGTTCTTCCCGATCCCTGCAAATAACGGAACGAAATCATCCGATTCGACAAGCATCGGAAAGGTTGACACGACCCGTAGACTGGCTTCGAAAGAAGTCGGAAACAGCGATTTGGTGCGTAGAACCCGGATCCGCTCGTCTATTGCGTCGACCTCCCCAACGCAAGGTTTTCAAGTTGCGGCTGTGGATGTGACCTCGATGAACCGTTGGAATCTAGCCTGCGTAGGTCTTTTGGCTGCAACGACTTTGGCGTTATCGATGTGGCTGATCTTGACCGGTGGTGGGCGGCCTCGCCTTGCGCACGCCAAAGTCCCCGAACGGGCTGTCCACAAGTAGTTTTTCGGCATTTGTTTTTTAGAATTGAAGTTGTTCTTATGAGTTCGACGATGGAACTTTCTCCGACGATTAGTGCCAGCGAAGTATCGGAAGACACTGGGTACAAGTCGGTCTGCCGTGCTGCTGTCTTTGCATTCATCCTCGCACTCTTTTCGCCGCTCAGTTTCTATACCCCGGCCGTACTGTTTTTGCCGATCGCCGCAATGTTCTTTGCCGTGTCGGCTTTGATCAGTTTCCGCCGATATCCAGAAGAGTTGACCGGACGACCGTTGGCGTATCTTGCGTTTGCACTCGCTGGCATCATTCTCATCGTGGCACCTGTCCAACACGCGTACATCTACGCAACTGAGGTTCCGGAGGGATACGAGCGGATCAGTTTTGGCGATCTAAAAAGCCCGTTGGGAGCACCCGATCGGCCAACCAAAGCTGCCTTGGAACTCGACGGCAAGAAAGTATTTCTCCGCGGCTACGTGCACTTGGCATCCTGTTCATCGTCAAGCGTCAAGAACTTTATCTTGGTTCCGGACTTGGCGACGTGCTGCTTTGGTAAGCAGCCACCGTTGACGCACATGATCGAAGTCAACCTCGGTGGCGACCTGTTGATTGAACCATCGATGAGAAAGCTTCGATTGGCAGGCACTTTGTATGTCGATCCCCAGCTTAAGCCGTTGAATAGCGTTCAAGGCGTCTATTATCAAATGCGTGTTGATCATCTCCGCTAGCTCGCTGCATGTGGGACGATTGTGGAAGCGGTTTCGTGGCATTCTACGCGACGACGGAATCGCAGCCCGGCAATAGTTTGCCCCCCGCCTGTGTCAAGCTGCTACCTTGACGCCATGAAGCCGATCGGGACGCATTCTAATTTCCTTCCAATGCAGGGCAGTTCAAGCACGCATTTCGCGAAAACAAGACACACGCGAATTGTTATGCTAAGATAATTGCCTCTCCTAAGAATCCCCTTTAGTAATCTTCTTTGAGGTGCGAATGCTATGAAGTTAATGGCCTATGCTCGCTCGTTGGCGACCGTGTTTCTCTTAACGACGTTTCTCTTAACGACAATTTCCAGTCCATGTCTGGCCGAGGTGACGCTGCCAAACGTTTTCGGTGACCACATGGTCCTTCAGCAAGGACAAGAAAACCGAGTCTGGGGCAAAGCCAACGCTGGCGAAGAAGTCGTCGTCAAGATCGGCGATCAGACGCACAAAGCGACCGCAGGCACCGACGGTGCTTGGCAAGTGATGCTCGATCCTATGTCGGTTGGCGGACCGCTGGAACTCGTTGTCAAAGGAAAGAATGAGATCAAGTTCGGAGATGTTCTCGTAGGTGAAGTTTGGATTTGCTCAGGTCAATCCAATATGCAATGGAGCGTCGATGCGTCGAACGATGCTGATCTGGAACGTGTCGCAGCGAATTTTCCGAAAATTCGAATGATCAATTTCCCTCAAGTCGGCACACAGGATCCGATTTGGACACATGACCGCAAATGGGAAGTCTGCAATCCCGGCAACGTCGGCCATTTCTCGGCGGTTGGTTATTTCTTTGCTCGCCAATTGCATCAAACCTTAGATGTGCCCGTGGGAATGATCAACAACGCTTGGGGAGGTTCTGCTTGCGAAGCTTGGATCAATCGCGATGTGCTCAGCAGCAAGGAACAATTCAAACCCATGATGGATCGCTGGGTGGGAATGGAAAAGCAGTTTGCCGATTTGTCCGGCAAGCCAGATCTTACGGAAGATGAAAAGAAACAGCTCAATAATCTGCGGGGGAAAATGGGCGGAAACGCGCGACCGGCCAACATCTATAACGGTGTACTGAAATCGCACCTATGCTACGGTATCAAAGGCGCTATCTGGTACCAAGGCGAGTCAAACGCTGATCGGGCGTATCAATATCGCGAATTGTTCCCACTGATGATTTCCAATTGGCGTCAAGAATGGGGCCAAGGCGATTTTCCATTCTACTGGGTTCAGTTGGCCGACTTTATGAACGAAAAGCCAGAGCCAGGCGAAAGCGCTTGGGCGGAACTACGCGAAGCTCAAACGATGACCATGGCCAAACTTCCCAACACAGGCGAAGCCGTTATCATCGATATTGGCGAAGGCAAAGATATCCATCCCAAGAACAAAGTCGATGTCGGACGCCGACTGGCTCGATGGGCTCTTGCAAAAGATTATGGCGTCAACATTCCCTATCACAGCCCACAGTACAAATCGATGGAAAAAGACGGCAACAAGATCGTGCTTTCCTTTGATTACGTCCAAGGCTGGAGACCGTTCGATGTCAATGAACCGCGAGGATTTTCTATCGCGGGCGAAGACTTCAAGTTTGTCTGGGGAAAAGCAGAGATTCTCCCTGATGGCCGAATCGCGGTGAGCGCAGAAGGCATCGCAAGCCCAGTTGCCGTCCGCTACGCCTGGGCCGATAATCCAGTCGTCAACATGTACAGCAACACCGGATTACCTCTCACCCCCTTCCGCACCGACGACCACCCCGGCGTCACGGCAAACAGCAACTAATGTCGCGCAAGGTGATGAAGTTTATTCAAACCTTCTCTAATTTTTTCGAGACCACACGAGCATTTCCTCGTGTGGTTTTTTCTTAAATTCAACTGGTACGAAAGTCGTTGTCCGAGCAACGGCAAACCGAACGATTTTACAAATCCATCGCGTCGAGTTGATCGACTAGTTTGTCGAGTTCGTCTTTTTCGGTTTTTGGTGGAGCAGCAGGAGTCATGCCGACGGCTTGGCGGCCGGCTAGGATTAGTTGCTCGTCGCGTTCGCGGGCGGCGGCTGTTTCGGGATCTTCGTTGCGTTCTGGGGCACCGAAAAGCTTTGAAAGGTCAATCTTAAATCCGCCTGCATCGACCGGAGCGCCGGCGATTGCCGGTGTCTTGTGCTGCGGGAAGATGATGGCATTCTGCGGACAAACTCGGCTGCAAGCGGGGCAGCCTTTGCGGCAGTTGTCGGGTTGTTCGACCAAGATCGTTTCGGCACCGTCAACACCGTAAACGCCAAACAAACAGAAATCGATACACTCCATACAGTTTGTGCAACGACTGAAATCGATTACTGGATACCAACGTCGCCCTGGATGTTCGTCGATCGCGTTCACAGCATTAAGCTGAAACAATTGATGACCAGCAGCCAACTGACCGGAGCCGTCGGCCGCCAAAGCCGTATCGTTTGTTGGCTGAGCAAATCGCGCAAGAGCAGACTCCGAGACTTGGCGTGTTGCAGAATCGAACCGTTGTCGTTCGACTTCGTAAATGCGTTTTAGTTCTTGAACGAAATCCTCAAGCTTTTCGCTCGACCGCAAATCAACGCAATAGATATGGCGATTCGGGCGCGGATGCCAATCGACGACGCGTTCCGCTTTTTCCTTTTCGGATTCCTCATCATCTTTATCTTCGTCCTCATCCTCTTCCGCAGGTTTCAATTCCACAGCGCCCACTTGTCCGCGAATGCCATTGCGGTCCAGAACCCAGTGCGCGGCTCGCTCATACAGCCAACTGAATAGGACAATCGGTCCGGCGATGGCTCGCAAGGATTGGATCGTCTCGCCTTCGGGTTGGACGTCGTACAGATGCGGAACAGTCAAAGCCAAGCTTTGTTGCATGACGGTCGCGGCCTGGGCGATGCCTTCTTCGATAGCGCGTTTCTCGGGATTGCGACTTTGCCCTTGAGAGACGACAACGGTAAACAGAGTATCAAGCATTCATTTGTCCTTTGATCGTTTTCTGTGCAACTTCCCAAGCGTTCTCCAAATGAAGAATGTATTGGGCAGGCGACAGCAACTCTACTTTCTGCGTTGTCAGTTCAAACAGCCAACCATCGCCGTATTTATCGGCGTTGATGGCGGAAGGGTCTTCTAGCAACTCCAGGTTAACTTGTGCAACGGTTCCTGCCATGGGCGCGTAGAGACCACTTTCGGCTTTTTTGCTTTCAATGGACCCAATTTCTTGTCCCGACTCGATAACCATTCCGGGTTCAATCGAAAATTCCAAGAAGTACACATCTTGTAATAATCGAACGGCATACCCCGAAAAACCGAAGCGAAACTGGTTTTCGGATACTTGGCTGGCCCACATATGGTTTTTTGCGTAACAGCGATCAGTTGGGAATTCCGCTTGAAACTGGCCCATCATAAAGACGAGCGATTCACTCATGTGTATCGAACTCCCCGATACTGCGGTTCAAAAAATTCGTGAAGCAGTCCATCCGCTCGCAATAATCCATCCATGGTCAAATCGATTCGATTGTCGGAAGTCTTTACAAAGCCTTCTTGGGAATATCGATCCCACACCTCTCGCCACTCAGCCAAAATATCGACGCCGTATTTCGTTTGGAAGTCGGACGGGATCAGATACCCTTTCTTAAGTTTCAAAATCATCTCGCGAATAAGCAACTGGTGTTTCGTTGGACGCAGGGCACGACCAAGCGGTAGACGATTTTCTTCGAGCAGAGCTCGCAAGTAATCATTCCACTCCGGCAAGTTCTGATAATGCACGCCGTTTGCATGGCCAAAGCTTGCAATGCCCGTCGCCAGCAGATCGGCACCATCCCACAGATTGTCGCGATAACTGAAGCTGACTATCGACGGATCCTTGATCACCGTGTAGGCGCTGCTAATCGAATAACCGTTTGCCAAAAACTCTTCGAACGCATATCGCACCCAATCGCGTTTCGTTGGCCAATCAGCAACGGGCGACTCTTTGGATTCACCGGTCAGTAAGTCCTTTGAAAAGACAGTGTTGAACGGCAACTCCATTTGGTAGATAGTGACGCTTTCGGGACTCAGTTCGAGCGTGCGACGGATGTTCTCGCGCCAATTATCCCAAGTCTCACCTACCATGCCGGAAATTAGATCGATATTCACGTTGGGAAACTTTGCCGCCGTGATCCATTCCCAGGCTCGATGAATTTCCTTGGACAAGTGCGCGCGGCCATTCTCTTCCAAGATCGAATCGCTGAAATTTTCGACACCCAAGCTTAGTCGAGTCACGCCAAGATCCTTCAGCGTTTTTATTTTGACTTCGCTTAATGTTCCAGGCTCGCACTCGAACGTGACTTCTTCCGCTTGGTCCCAAGAAATATTGGCCCGCAATCGATCGACTAAAGACGTCAATTGTCGCGGCGACAAAAAGCTCGGTGTTCCGCCGCCAAAATAGACGAACCGAAAAGGCCGATCTCCCATGAACGGTTGCTGGCTGACCAATTCGATCTCGCGCGAC
>JANMNK010001023.1:0-3034 GCA_031373875.1 Pirellulaceae bacterium
CGCGACCGTTTCTTCAACGACCGACTGTCGAATCCCCGTGGGTGCTAACGGTGGTGCAACCGGCAGTTGCGCAACAGAAGCGACAGGAGTCGGCGCAGACGTCGAAGTCGAAGACGACGAAGGCGACGGGATATTCACGATCTGCTTGATCGGACCCGGAGGTGGCGGAATCGGCGTTTGTGGGTGAGGTGCGGGAGGCGCGGCGGCGCCCGCAAGATGTTTCTTTATGCGTGCAACCTCATCATCGTCGAGACTAGCTAATGCGCTACCCTTTCCGGTGATTCCGATTCGGTTGCAAATATCGACCAGATCTTTGCTGTCGACATTTAATTCTTTTGCGATCGAATAAATACGAACTGCCACTGACAATTATTCCTTGGGATTTTACCCTGAGGGCTATAGGCAAAAATTTGGGAAATGGTCCCAAGACTCAGCCGTTCGCCTTCGCTCATCATCAAATATTCATGGGACAACTCCCGTGATTTTACCTGGGAAGCGTGCAATAGTCGCTGACTGGCAGCCGACCATCTCGCTTGTTGCTATTTCTTCGGCAACTGCCGCAGAACAATTAGCTTTTTGTTTCACCATCGACATCCATCGCGGAAGAATCTCCTTTGGGGGCCTCACCCTGATCCAAGGGAGGAGGGGCTCGCTCAGCTTTTTCAGCTGCTTCCACATCCTCAGTTGCTTTCCGTTCTTTTTCTTCGCGATCGATTCTTTTGCGTTCCTTCTCAACTTCTTCTTGCTCGGTAGCCTTCAGTTCAGCTTGATCGACTATCGATTCAACCTGCTCTTCGGTCAACTCGCCCATTTGCTGAAGCGCATCGGGCTCGATCACAGACAGGTCATCGTAGGACAGATAACCTTGCTCGACCAAACGTTGCGCGAGATCGTCGGTCATACCGTCAATCTCCATGAATCCTTTGATGGCTCGATCAATCTGCTCTTCAAGCTCGTCGGCAGTCATGATTTCAATATCCCAGCCGCAAAGCTTACTTGCAAGCCGAACATTTTGCCCATAACGACCGATAGCCTGTGATAACTGCTCTTCGTTTACGAGAGCAATCGCTCGACCAATCATATCGCACAAAAGAACTTGCTCAACTTCGGCTGGTTGAAGTGCATTGGGAATCAGCACGAGCGGATCATCGCTCCACCGTACGATATCGATTCGTTCACCAGCGAGTTCGCTCGTGATATTCTTGATTCGATTTCCTCGCAAACCCACACAAGCACCGACGCAATCGACGCGAGAGTCGGAACTGCTCACAGCCACTTTACTTCGATAGCCAGGCTCACGACTGACTTGATTGATCTTGATGACGCCTTCGGCAATTTCTGGAATTTCTTGCTCAAACAGCCTGCGAACCAACTGTGGATTGGTACGAGACAGAATGACCTTGACGCGATTACCGGAAGCTTTTACTTCATAGATGATCGCCCGTACCCGCTCACCTGCGTGAAAACTTTCGCCAGGAATCTGCTCACTACGCGGCAAGATTGCTTCGACAGCACCTAACTGGACAACCGTCACTCCTCGCTCCGTTCGCTGAACGACGCTGGTTACGAGCTGGCCAACTTGGTCGTGAAATTCATCCATCCGGGCATCGCGCTCGGCCTCGCGGATTTTTTGGATGATAACTTGCTTGGCCGTCTGAGCCCCAATTCGACCGATTTCTTCTTGGTTCAGTTCGCGACCATCGCAAATGGCTTTGATCGTACCGCCATCTCTTGCAATCGATACAACAATATCTGAATTCTCACCAAACTGCTTTTTTGCAGCGGTAATCAAAGCAGACTCGATCGCCTGAAGGACGAGTTCTGGATCGATATTCTTCTCGCGATGTAGCGAGTCGACTATGCGCAGCAGTTCTTGTGGATTCATGCGTCCAAACGGTTGTTGCCGTGTTGAATGTTAAGGACAACCGTCGGGGCGTAATGCTAGCCGACGGGGGCCGACCGTCGGGCCGGGTTACGGGAATCCAGCAAACTAATGCCAGCTACAAAAAATGTCAACCGGCAATCACCGTTCCATTCAATTTCCGACCCCATTTTGGCTATAAAAGTCATTGGAAAGCGGAAGCGACCACCCATTATCCACAATGACGTTTTTTTCCTTTTTTAGCAACGCGTAAATCGCTTGCGATGACGTACGGTGCTCGAACGATGGTGTTTACCAATTTACTAATGCAAAGTCCTGCGTTTCGCACCAACTGTTGTATTGGGTAAACGGGGAAAGCTGGAGCGCGATGAAGATCGTCGACGCCATGGGGCCAATCGGTCAAGCGGCGGTTCAACTTGCTCAAAAATTCTCGGTCGTACGGGGCAATTTGGATTCCGCTAACCCATTCTGTCGGTATTCGGGAAAGCCCCAGCGAAATCCCTGCCAAAGCGCCTGCCAAGACCCCAACTGTGGTTGTCGACCCTGTACTTGAGATCGACCGTTCCACTGCAAATCGGAAGCGGTGCGCATGGCGAAGCCAAACGTAAATTGCCAAGCATGCTATGGCATTTGGATCGGCAGGCATCTTTTCGTCCCATCCCATCAGCAAAGTCGCCATCCGAACACTACGTCCTTGGCTCAGCATGGGCTCTAACTTCCGCATCATCTCACGTAAATTCTCGTCTCGTGCAAGCGACTGAAGTTCGGCCCACACAGCAATTCGATGGCTGGTGACTCGCTGGTCTAGAATTGCAATTTGTGCTGCTTTGGCGAGGATCTGTGCGGCAGGTAACGCGGATTGGCTGTTCGTTTTTTCAGCGATTATCTGTAACCAGCGACTTGCACTCGCGCCACTACCTTGCAGAATTGGCGTTAACTGAATTCCGATGGACATCAACTCGGTTTGACGATTCCAACGCGTTTTGTTGCGCGCGATCAGCGACCAAAGCAATCGAATCGGGTGAGAAAAGTAATACCAATTACGACGACGCAGGAACTCTTTCAGAAAGGATTCGGAATTGGATCGCGACCGCAAAATGGCTTGAGTAGCAATCAAGCAAAAATGAAAATGGCGGTCGGGATAGCCACGCC
>JANMNK010001028.1:0-1578 GCA_031373875.1 Pirellulaceae bacterium
GTTGCCAAAAACGGCACTGGCGGTTTCTTCATCCAATTGCGAAAGATATTGATGTGCAATGATGAGACTTAAACGGAATTTCCTGGCCTCCGAAAGCACTGATGCAAACGAGCCCGTTGAAAAATTCTGGAATTCATCGACGTACAACTTGAAGTCACGGCGTTCGGCTTCGGGAATGTCTGCCCGCGTCATTGCAGCTTGTTGAATACTCGTAACGATGAAGGCACCCAAAAGTGTCGAGTTATCTTCCCCGAGTCGTCCCTTGCTAAGGTTTACGATCAGCACTTTCCCTTCGTCCATAATTTGCCGCAAATTGATCGATGGCCCTGGATGATTCACAATATTGCGAATAACGGTGGAACTGACGAACGGGCGAAGTTTGTTTTGGATTGCTGCGACGGCTTCGGTCCGATAATTGTCACTCCAATTGGCGAATTCATGGATCCAAAATGATCGAACAACATCGTCGCGAATGTGGAGGACCATCTGTTCGCGGAACGTCTTCTCGCCAAGGAGTCGCATGACGGACATGAGATTACCTTTCTGTTCCACAACTGCGAACACCGCGTTACGCAAAGTATCTTCAAGTCGCGGTCCCCAGGAGTCATGGAGTTTTTTGAAAGCGGATACAACGCCGGACGTGACTTGATCAATCCTTGATGGATCAGTGCAAGCGAGCGGATTGAACGGGATCACTGCCTCGCGGTCGCTCGCATCAAACAGGATCGCATCATTTGTACGATGTTTCGGTACGAGTCCGGCAACGGACTCTGCAAGATCGCCATGCGGATCAACTAGGCAGACTCCGCGACCGGATTGCATATCGGAAACGATCATGTTTTGAATGAGATTCGTCTTACCCATGCCGGTCTTACCGACGATATAAATATGCCTCCGGTGATCTTCGAGCCCAAGAACAACTTGACGTTGGTCGTCTCGAAAGCGAACTTGTCCCAGCACGACACTCCCCTCCTCTTTTTCTGAGTGGAAACTTGGAGGACCTTCCAGTTCGGTGAATTCGCTATTGTGCATTTTCTCGGCTGACGCAGTTTGGGTGGGAGGATGCCAAAGTGTTGCCAGTTCCTCGTGCGAAATCAGAAACGACCCAGCTTTCCTTGAAGGCCTCTGACGTTTGTAAACTCCATTGCTATGAAACGTCGATAAACCGGCCCGTGTGAACGGTCCAAAGGCCCCTTCCATCGCCCGTAGTCTTTCGATCGCTTCATTCTCTCGGTCCGTTGTAGTTTCGACGGTGATCCGCAGTTGCGTTTCGAAAAGGTGGCAGCCGAGTTTGTGCGCTGCCGCCTGCAAATTCTCTTCACGATCATGGGTTCGACTCGGTGAAGTTTCGAGGGAACTGTGTGATTGTATGGACGATTGCCTTGCAAGTACGCCTAGCAGCCAAGCGGAGAATCGCCAACGATGGCCCGTAATGTGCTTCGCGTAATATCGAGCCAAAGTATGATGCCGCCTAAAGAATTCGCGTTCCAAGATTTGCACGGCCTTTAGCGCAGCATGCGCTCGCCGATGAGAGGCTGGTCGACAAGTAAACTCAATTCTTGCCGACAGCGTATCATC
>JANMNK010001045.1:0-2030 GCA_031373875.1 Pirellulaceae bacterium
TTGTCGATGACGGCGATTTGGGATCAGCAACCGTTTCACAACAGATTCTTGTTTCCAATTCCAACACGCCTCCGACGGTCGCCATCTCCGCTCCGCCGGACGGCGTATTCCAAGTCGCTTCTCAATTTTCGTTCACTGCGACTGATAGCGACACCGTGGATCAAGGAGGTAGGTTCCAATTCTTTATTCAATGGGGTGACGGGACTTCGACAACGATAAATAGTCTTCCTGGACAGAATTCCGTTACGGTTTCTCACACATATGCAGGGGTATCGGCAAGTGGTGCTTATACGATATCGGCAACTGCCAAGGATGCTCGGAACGCAACTGGTCCGGCTGCGACAGCATCTTTCGTGGTACTAGGATGGAGCGTGATGTCCGATCCACTTCATCCAGGCGACGCGATTCTGGTGATTGTGGGCTCCGAGGGTGCCGACACAATTAAAGTGAAAACCAAAGACAACGATTACTACAAAGTGACCGTCAAGGATCGAGATGATGACGTATTGCGAAAAGGAACTGTCTATGGCAACGTGAATCGCATCCTGGTCTTTGGGCACGGTGGTAATGACAAAATCACGATCGATAACGATGTCACTGCATCGGTTCAAGCTTGGGGTGGCTCGGGCAACGATGACATTAAAGGTGGCAGTGGTAACGATCTTATTTTGGGCGAGTCAGGAAACGACAATCTTTGGGGCAGTGATGGTCGCGATATCCTGATCGGTGGTAAGGGAGCGGACAAGATACACGGCGACAAGAACGACGATATCTTGATTGGTGGTTTCACCGCTTACGAAAATGAGTTCAACCAATCCGCTCCAAGCGCCTTTTCGCCAGCATTATGGCTTTCCTTTGAAAATCAACGCGTTGCCCTTGAGTCCATTCTTAGCGAATGGGAAAGCAGTAGGACCTACATACAGCGACGCGACAACATTCGCGGCACCGGGACTGGCGCTCGAGCCAATGCGAATTACTTCTTTAAAGTTGATGACAACGTCATGACAAATAACACGGTCTTTGAGGATGATGCAAAAGACACGCTTTGGGGTGATCAGGGAACGGATTGGTTCTTTGCAAACTTGAGCGGGGGCGTTTTGGATGAAATTAAGGACCGGACGAACAACGAAACCGAAGAGGACGCTGACAAATGGTGGTAAATTTGGCCAAACGTCCTTGTTCGGTTGAGTTTCGAATAGGACTTCGCGTAAAATAGTCGAGTGTCCGTGCTATAGAATCGATTTCACAAGCATCGTATGAGAGTCCCTTGCGGCAATAACGCCGAGTGGATGAAACTGGAGAGTCCGCAATGTCGGTCGATAAAAATCCGGACAAAAACCAAGCTGATGAAACGGTACAATTGGGCCCTGAGTCATCGCTGCCTGAAATCATGGAGACGATGGACAACACGCGTCCGGCTCATAAGGACAAAACGGTCGAAGCAGACCAAACCTTAGATGGAACCGATGTTAGCAATAAGACTCAAACGAATGCCGACGCGACGATTCAATTCACAAACAACGAGCCAAAAACCCAGATGGGCGGATTCGATACGCCTGTCAATGCGACCATTGAAGCCAAGCCAACGCCACCTCCAAAATCGAAGGACGGAAAAAAGCAACCGCTGCCAAAAGAAATTGGCAACTACGAAATCATGTCCGTTCTGGGACGTGGCGGGATGGGTATCGTCTATAAGGCTCGTCATAAAAAATTGGGACGCGAGGTCGCTCTCAAGATGGTGTTGGCGGGATCGCATGCTTCCGAGGAACAGCTTGATAGGTTTATTGCGGAAGCAAAGGCTGTTGCGCACATGCAACATCCCAACATCGTTCAGATCTTCGAAGTTGGGGAACATGAAGGCTTGCCTTTCTTCTCGCTGGAATACGTTGATGGCGATAGCCTCGACAAACAATCGGCGCACCGTCTGGCCGCCGAGGCAGAGCAGTCGTTCAGCGGCGCAAGGCTGACCGCGCTGACCGATCTTGAGGCGCAGAACGGAATCGACACCGACCAGGAGATGCAGGCCCTGC
>JANMNK010001060.1:0-9770 GCA_031373875.1 Pirellulaceae bacterium
CGCGTGATTCTATGACCCTCAACGAATCCGATATTGAAATCGCTTCGCTCGAATGGTTTGAGTCACTTGGGTACACCGTAGCCAATGGTCCCGACATTGCACCAGGTGAATCCGCTGCGGAAAGAAATTCGTTTCGCGATGTTGTCTTGGAAGATCGCCTACGGTCGGCGATTGGGCGGCTTAACCCGAAAATTCCAGGGGATGCCCAAGAAGATGCGGTGCGAAAAGTTCTTCGCGTTGCTTCGCCCTCGCTGGTGCAAACCAATCGAGCTTTTCACAAGATGCTCCGCGATGGCGTGGAAGTTGAATATCCGCGATCTGATGGTTCAATCGCGGGTGACCACGTGCGTTTGCTCGATTTCGACAACGCCGACCAAAACGATTGGCTGGCGGTAAACCAGTTTACGGTCGTCGAAGGCCAGCATAATCGGCGACCAGACGTTGTCGTTTTCGTGAACGGGCTGCCGCTTGGCGTTGTCGAACTCAAGAACCCGACCGACGAAGATGCCACGATCTGGTCGGCTTACTCGCAAGTGCAAACCTACAAGGCCGAAATTCCGTCGCTGATTCTTTACAACGCGGCATTCGTTGTCAGCGACGGTTTGCAAGCTCGGATAGGCTCCCTAACAGCGAATCAGGAATGGTTCAAAGTCTGGCGTACCATCAGCGGCGAAGGCGACGCGCCCAAAGGTTCGCTTGAATTGGAAATCCTGATCAAGGGAGTATTCGACCGCCAACGATTTCTTGCATTGTTACAACACTTCATCGTGTTCGAGGAAGACCCCGATTCGGGTGCCATACACAAGATCATTGCGGGTTACCATCAATTTCATGCGGTCAATGCAGCGGTCGAAGAGACCGTTCGCGCTAGCGGACTTGTGCCCACCCCTGTTGTCGCCGAAGAGCCTGGACGCTACTGGGCGGGGCGAATGCATGGCGGTTTGCCGGGCGATCGTCGGGCTGGTGTCGTTTGGCATACGCAAGGTAGCGGCAAGAGTTTTTCGATGCTCTTCTATGCGGCTCGCATCGTTCGTCATCCAACTATGCAAAATCCGACGCTGGTTGTCCTGACGGACCGAAACGATCTAGACGACCAACTTTTCGGCCAGTTCCAGCGATGCCATGAGTTGCTTGGCCAAATGCCCGTTCAAGCTGCCAATCGCGATAACCTGCAACAATTGCTTTCCGTCGCCAGCGGTGGAGTTGTGTTCACGACGATTCAGAAATTTCTACCAGAAAAAGGCGAACGAATGCCTTCGCTCAGCGAACGACGCAACATTGTCGTTATTGCCGACGAAGCCCATCGCAGCCAATACGATCTGATCGACGGATTGGCTCGCAACATGCGCGATGCCCTGCCCTATGCGTCATTCATTGGCTTTACGGGTACGCCGATCGAAAAGACCGACGCAAACACCCGCGCGGTCTTCGGGGACTATATCAGCATCTATGACATTCAACGTGCCGTTGCCGACAAAGCCACGGTGCCGATCTACTACGAAAGCCGTATTGCCAAACTGAGACTGAACGCTGCCGAATTGCCAATGATCGATACCGAGTTTGACGAAATCACCGAAGGTGAAGAACAAACGAAGAAAGAGAAGCTCAAGAGCAAATGGGCGGCGCTCGAAGCCTTGGTCGGTGATCCCAAGCGAATCGCATTGATTGCCGCCGACTTGGTGGCACACTTTGAAAAACGCATTGAGGCCATGGACGGAAAAGCAATGGTCGTATGCATGAGCCGACGCATCTGCGTTGATCTTTACAATGCCATCACCAAGCTTCTTCCAGATTGGGCCAGCACCGTTGACGATAATGCCGAATCGGAAAAGTCCAAGTCGTGTGTCGCTAAGGTAATCATGACGGGAAGTGCCGAGGACGGGCCCGAGTGGCAGCCTCATATTCGCAACAAAGACAAACGCCGCAAATTGGCCAATCGGTTCAAGGATAGCAAGGACCCTTTTCGAATCGTCATCGTGCGCGATATGTGGCTTACCGGATTCGATGCTCCCTGCCTCCACACCATGTACGCAGACAAGCCCATGCAAGGACACGGTTTGATGCAAGCGATCGCTCGTGTAAACCGCGTATTCCGCGACAAGCCTGGCGGTCTGGTAGTCGATTATCTTGGACTTGCCGACCAGCTAAGACGGGCACTTGGTATTTACACCGAAAGCGGCGGGCAAGGCGACCCCACTTACGACACAGCGCAAGCCATTGCGGTCATGCTGGAGAAGCACGAAGTCGCCGCCGACATGCTTCACGGGCTCGATTGGTCTAAGTGGAGTACCGGCAAGTCGGCCGAGCGGTTAGCGCTGATTCCCGCTGGCCAAGAGCGAGTGCTGGAGCAAGAAGACGGGAAAAAGCGATTTGTTCAGATCGTCACCGAACTATCCCAAGCCTTTGCATTGTGCGCTGCCAGCGATGAAGCAACGGACCTGCACAATGACATTTCTTATTTCCAAGCGATTCAAGCCGCCTTAAACAAGCAGTCAGGCGGTTCCAAGAAAACGCCCGAGCAAATCGATGCTGCTATTCGGCAATTGGTTTCGAAAGCCATCACGACCGATGGCCAAGTCATCGACGTTTTTACCGCCGCCGGATTGCCCAAACCCGACATTAGCATCTTGTCCGATCAATTTTTGGCCGAAGTACGCGGTCTGAAATACAAAAACGTTGCCGTTGAATTACTGGAGAAGTTGCTCAAGGACGAAATCAAAATTCGATCGAAGCGCAATCTTGTGCAAAGCCAACTGTTTAGTGACAAGCTCAGGAAAACACTCAACGCCTATCACAATCGGGCCATCGCGACTCAAGAAGTCATCGACGAGTTGATCAAGCTGGCCAAGGAAATGGACGGCGCAACGAAGCGTGGCGTTGAACTCGGTTTAACGGATGACGAAGTCGCATTTTACGACGCATTGGCCGCGAACGAGTCAGCCATTCAAGCGATGGGCGACGACAAATTGAAAGTCATCGCCGCAGAGCTGATCACGCAAGTTCGCAAGAGTGTCACGATCGACTGGACGCTTCCAGAAAGTGCGAGGGCCAAGATTCGCGTGATGGTGAAACGTATTCTGAACAAATACGGTTATCCGCCAGATCTTCAAGAGGAAGCTGTCAAAACGGTCCTGCAACAAGCCGAGTTACTCTGTGCCGACTGGGCCACCGAGGGCGTGTGAGCGCGACCGTAGAAAACGCACGCTGGACAGGATTCGGGAAAGATCGCGTCCCCACTCTCTACTAGGATGGACAACGTCGAATTTCGCTTTGCGAGGATTTTTGGCGATCAAATGGCGTCGTCGAGCAACAGTCGTTTTGTAGCTTGCAGCAGGTAATCTCGAGAATATAAGAAATTGAGACGGGGAAACACGGTTTCTTAACGCGATTACATGGCAGGGCGGCGGGGAATTACAATGCGGAGAGGATGCTTGACGGGGACGCTTGCGAGCAGGGAGTGAATGGGATGGCAAAACTGGGTTTCGCGATTCGTTGTCTTGCAATGTTTTCTTTGGTCGCGAGTGGGGTTGTGCTTGTTGCGATTGTTCCTGCATGCGCACAGCAACCGACGGAGAGCGGCGTGCTTCGTGGGCATTTGGCGCCCGTGCTGATGGGTGTTTTTACGCCCGATGATCTTCGCGCGGTTACGGCAAGCTCCGACGATACGGCGCGGCTTTGGGATTTACAGACTTTTTCCGAAGTGCGGCAATACAAAGGGCACACAGGGCCGCTGTATTGTTTGGCACTCAGTGCAAATGGTCGGACTCTGGTGACGGGTGCCCAGGATAACACGCTGCGGCTGTGGGATGTGCCACAAACTCGGCCGCTTGTATGGTTGCCGGGACATCCGGGCGGTGCCAGCAACTTGGCCTTGAGCGCTGACGGACGCCAAGTCGTTTCGGTTGGAATCGACAAAGCGCCGCGTGTGTGGGAAGCAACAAAGCTTCCACCTTTTAACGTATCGAGCCCCCAGCCCGTGGACTTGTCCCCTTTCTCCAAGCCACTCGCTGCCCAGGAATTCCCGGGTACGGCCGTTGCCTATCGCGGTGATGGAAATCTATTTGCTACCGCAGACGATCATGGCCGAATCGCATTTTGGAGTCCTTACTTGGACGAAGCTCAAGGCCAAGTCGAAAGCTCTCAAGTCACGTCGCTCGCGTTTCACAGCAACAACCAACAAGTCTTTGCATCCGGTGCCGATGGACTCATCCGTCAATGGCAGTTGCCAATTCCGTTGCCAAGACAAATCGCAGGAATTGCAGGACCCATATTGCACTTGGAGGTGATGAACAACCAACCTATTGCAATTGTCGTTACGTCGGATCAGATAACACGAGTCATCAATTTAGACACGGGTCAAGTCGTTCGCGAAATTGCAAAGCGCGAGAAACCCATCACGGCAATTCGGCTTTCCCCCAACAACGCTGTTCTAGCGATCGGAGACGACGGTGGACGAGTCGCTCTCGTGAACATGACCAATGGCGAAGAGCAAGGCACCTTGAGCGGGCATGCAGGTAGCATCCAAAGCATTCAGTTTCATGCAGACAACCAACAACTTTTTACAACAAGCGTCGACGGAGCGATCCGTCATTGGCGATTGCCAATTGCGAATGTTCCGATCGCAGGTCACGCTGAACCGATCCAAGTACTGGCGAGCAGCCAGAGCGGGCAATGGTATGTGACCGGTTCTACAGACAAATGCTGCCGTGTCTGGCAACCTAACGGCCAACCTCTGCGAGCGCTTGGCAACCATCAAAAGGCAATCACCGCGCTGGCCGTTCGGCACGATGATTCGCAGATTGCGTCGGGAGATGCCGAAGGAATTATTTGGCTTTGGAATGGAAGCAACGGAACACCCGAAGGTAGTTTTGCCGGGCCTGCAACTTCAACAACCGCACTCGCGTATGATCGAAATGGAACCTCCCTGCTCTCAGGTGATGACCAAGGGTGGATTCGACGTTGGCAGTTGCCTGCGAAGGCTCCGCTCCTGGCCAGCGGGCACTCGCAAGCCGTACGCGCCGTTGCGACATCGCCTAATGGACAAACGATTATTTCCGGTTCGCTGGACCAAACGGTTCGCGTTTGGAATGCTGAAAACGGACAAGCTATTCGTACTTTGGATGCCCCCGGTGGACTGGGCGGACCTATTTCATCCGTAGCAGTGAGTCCCGATGGCACGCGAGTGGCCGCTGTCAGTGACTCGGGTCAGTTGGCGATTTGGAATCTGGCGGACGGTGCTTTACAGCAACTCCGAACCGGGACAGGCGGCGCGATGCGGGATGTTGCTTTTCTTCCCAGCGGTTTGCAAGTCATCACGCTCGAAGCGGACAGCGCCGTGCGGTTTTGGCAAGTTCCCCTCGCCCCGACGACTGTCCCAGAAGAGGCCATTCCTTATCAAGCAATCAAATTGGCCGAGGCGGGGAGCAAATCGCTAACGCTGTCTCCCGATGGCAAATGGTTGTTTGTGGCAGGTGCAGCGAAAGTAGTTCACGGCTGGCAGTTAGTTGACGGCAAGGTTGCAGCCGACGCGCCTTTTCATTCGTTTGCGATTGCACAAGCTTCTATCACGGATTTGGCGTTTAGCCGAAATGGCCAGCGGTTAGCAGCAGCCTGCGAAGATCGAAATGTCTATGTCTGGGATGCAGCAGCCATCGCTACTGCTCCGGCAAACCAGAATGTTCCTCCGATACAGACACTGACGCATGCGGCGGCCATTCGCAGTGTTTCGATAAGCGACGATTCCGCCCGGATCGCAACCGCCGGCGACGATTTTATGGTGTATCAGTGGGACGCAGCGACGGGGCAGATAGCCGAGAGATTTCTTGGTCATACTCAGCCAGTATCGTCGGTTTGCATGATCGGGAACACGCAACGCATTGCATCTGGCTCGCAAGACAACGCGTTAAGGATTTGGACGCCATCGGTAATGCAAGTGATTCGGGCAAGCAATCCCAACGCAATCGATCCCGTCACACACTTGGCCGCGACGGTCGGCGATGTAAGTTTTGCAGCTTTGCTCAAGACTGGCCAAAGCGTTTTGCGATGGCGAGGTGATGGGACACCGATGCCCGCAGTCACGCCACCGATCGCGGCCCTGCAATCGCTCCGTGCAAGCGCAGATGGAACACGCGTTGTTGCAGGTAGTTCGCAAGGAAAAGTATTTGTTTGGACGGTGGCTGACGGCGGGCTTGTCGCTACCGTTGATGCACCGGGGAACGTGGCCGATGCCGCGCTGAATCGAGTAGGAAACGAAGTCGCTGTGGCCGACACACAAAATCGCGTGCGAATATTTTCGGTCACGACTCCGCGACTACTGGAAGAGATCGCGACACCTCAACCGGTTACTTCTGTTCAATGGTCCTCGGACGAGCAGCAATGCGTAACAACGGGCTCTGCGGCGATGGGATTTATCGCGTCGCGCGCGTTGCGATCGTTCATCGGAAATCTACCTGAAGGCATCTCGCGCCTCGCACTTACTCCCGACGGAACGCGGATTTTGCTTGGCAGCGTGGATGGCAAACTCAGACAAGTTCTTGTGAGTAACGGGACCGTGGAACGTACGCTTGAGGGGCACACCGATGCGATCACCGATTTGTCGATTTCAGCCAATGGTCAACAGTTCGCAAGTGTGGGACGCGACAAGGCCTTGCGTATCTGGAATGCCGTAGATGGTAGCTTGTTGCACAAAGTCGATCATGCGACGGCCGTTCTCAGTGTTACTCATTCGCCTAACAGCCAACGCATTGCTACCTGTTCCGAGGATGGGATTGTACGCGTGTTTGATGCAGCCGCCGGACTACCTCTTGAGAATTTTTCGGGTCATATGCCAGGCGTCGGACAAGCGCGTTGGTTGAGTGATAGCGTGACGGTCGTATCGGGATCGAGCGATCAAACGCTCCGTGTTCGCAAATCCGCAGTCGTTAGATCGTATCGAGCCCATGTGAATCCTGTGGTCGACATGTCCTTGTTCGCGGGCGGCGCTCAGTCGTTGAGTTGTTCGGCGGACGGTCGAGTCGTCTTGTGCGATACTAGCTCGGGGCAGATGATTCGCGAGTTCCAAGGAGCAAGTGGCGAGCCGCGTGCTGTTGCGGCCCGAGTCGACAATCAGCGAATCGCGTTGGGTACATCGAACGGCCAAGTTCTTGTGTGGAACGCAATCAATGGCGAGCTATTGCAGACTTTATCGGTCGACGGTCCGGTACGATCGGTGGCCTGGAGCGGTGAGAACGCAAAGTTAGCGGTCAGTACCGAGACGAACAAGCTGTACATCTTTGGTCCGCCATTGCCTCCTGCCTCACCCCAACCCGGCAACGAACTGACTCTGCATCAGCAAACCAACACGGAATCGATTGCGACGCGCATTTTGTTTGATCGAGACAATCGCACGGTATGGGCAAGCCACGCCAGTGGCCATCTCGCAAGGTGGGCCTATGCCGCGCCCACTCAGATTGTTCAGTTCAATCACGGCGGTCCCGTTTATGGTGTCACGACCAGTCGCGACGCAAAGACAATTTATTCTTGCAGCGCGGATCAGACAGTTCGCGTTTGGGATGTAACGACAGGACAACAGAAATTTCAGTTAAATGGTCATCAAGGTCCGGTGCATGCGTTGGCTCTGAGCCCCGACGAGTCGTTTGTCGTGTCATCGGGTGCGGATCGAACACTGCGGCTTTGGGACGTAGTGGGCGGAAGACAGCTAAAGCAATTGGCGACATTGAATGACACGATGTACTCGGTGGCCGTGCATCCCAATGGCCAACTTGTTGCTGCGGCAGGCGCGGATCGCAAAGTTTACTTGATCGACTTGATCAGCGGTGCCATCATTCGGACGCTGGAAGGCCATCAGGACTTTATCCATTGTGTTGCTTTCAATGCCTCCGGCACTCGACTATTATCGTATGGATATGCGGGGCAGTTAAGAATTTGGGACCCAGCCACAGGCAATCCGCTGTTGCAGGAACGCATTGGGCGAATTGGGAACTATGCTGAGTACAATTCCGACGGTTCGCGCCTTTTGATATCTAATGGCGATGCGACTGCCCGTATTTTTGATATCCCTCCTGCCGCAAGATAGTCTTGGAAAATTGCGGTTCCTCCCCGAATATACGTGACTTACAAAGCTGGACTTCCCTAGAATGTGTTATCCCACCTAGCATTCCTACAAGCTCACTGAGGAATAAACGATCATGCGGATTTCGATCCCGACAGCCGTTGCCGTCTGGTTGTTCCTATTGGGAATCCTCTCCCATCCATCGTTTGCAAAAGATTTCCCTGGCCTTGGACCTGCCGGGGATTTGGTCTCGATCGAAATTGAGCAATCGGGTCCGACCACTTTGCAGGGTCATAACGCTCGCAAGCAACTGGTCGTCACCGGCATCTACTCAAGCGGCCAACGCCACGACCTGACCCATGAGAGCGCGTTTTCCGTTGACAAGCCCAATGTCATTACCGTTGCCGCTGATGGACTCGTGACACCATTAATCGATGGTGAAGCAAACGTGCAAGTAACCGTCGCCGGTGGCAAGACTGCAAGCATCGTACTACGTGCCGAACATTGCAACGAAGAACTGCCGATCAATTTCGTCAACGAAGTAGTGCCGATTTTTACGCGACTCGGGTGTAATTCGGGCGGATGCCACGGCAAATCCGATGGGCAAAACGGATTTAAACTTTCTTTGCTGGGTTTTTATCCTGAAGACGATTACGAGTACTTGGTAAATGAGTCGCGAGGTCGAAGGGTCTTTCCGGCCGAACCTGAATTTAGTTTGCTGTTGCTCAAGCCTGCAAACATGCTGCCCCATGGTGGCGGCAAACGCATGTCGCCCGGCACCTATGAATGGGAACTGATTGCAAGCTGGATTCGACAAGGGATGCCGCTGGGCAGTGAAGAAGATGCCAAACTCCAGCGTATATCGCTCGTCCCGCCAGTCCGCGAAATGAATTTTAGCACCAAGCAACAGTTGTCCGTGATCGCCCACTACACCGATGGCACCTTGCGCGATGTTACGAGATTAGCTTCTTACGAAGCCAATCAGCCAGAGATGGCCTTAGTGGACAAAGATGGACGCGTCGTCGTTCGTAGCACGCCGGGCGAAGCAGCCGTAATGGTTCGGTTCCAAGGCGAAGTGAGCGTTTTCCGCGCCGTCATTCCCCAAGGCTTGCCCGTGGAGCAGACGCCACCCGAAAGAAACTTGGTCGATCAGTTTGTGATGAAACGACTCAAGCAACTTGGCATTCCGCCCTCGTCGCTGTGCGATGACGCGACGTTCATACGACGCGTCACAGTCGACATCACGGGTCGTCTGCCCGAACAGGGTGCGGTGGAACAGTTCATTGCCGACACCAATCCCGACAAACGCAACGCCTTGGTCGATCGATTGGTCGACAGCCCGGCGTACGCTGAGTATTTCGCAAACAAGTGGGCTTCGGTGCTGCGCAACAAACGTCGCAACGGAAACGATACAACGTACACATTCCGATTCCATTCGTGGATTCTCAATGCGCTCGCCGAAAACATGCCGTACGACCAGTTTGTTCGGAGCATATTGACGGCGACAGGCGACGTCGATTCGCATCCACCCGTCGCTTGGTATCGCGAGGTGAATACGTCTTCGCAGCAGATGGAAGACACAGCCCAGTTGTTCCTTGGAATGCGTCTGGCCTGTTCAAATTGTCACCATCATACATTCGAACGATGGAGCCAACAAGACTATTACCAATTCTTAGCTTTCTTTTCCCAAGTGGGCTTGAAAGTAAGTCGTTTCACCCCC
>JANMNK010001065.1:0-1715 GCA_031373875.1 Pirellulaceae bacterium
GTGTCGAGCGATGCCGAATTGATCGCTCTAGCGATTGACGAACTGCAAGCACAGGTGGTTGCTTTACAACAACGATTGCGTGATCGCCCAGCATAACCCGAGTTACTCACACATCGGCAATCATTGCTTGAAAAGCGGTCCGGACCCATATCGACTCGGCGCTCTTGGTGATAAATAACCAGCTTTCCTGAAGCAACAAATCTGCACCTAATTCGACAAACTGATGGGGCGTTTATTTTTTTTCTCCCATTCATTCAAGATCGTTTGCTGGAGTTCGTCGAGTTTCACCGTCTCGGGCAGGCGATTGGTAACGTGGGGTAATACGATCGCCTAATAACGTGCATGGGGTGACGCAACTGGTAGTGCGGTCAGCTTATAAATGTAGATTGGCAGATCGAGGGGAAGATCAACCGACGACGGCTCCCGGCAACGCAATGTCCATGCTGCCAGCTGCTTGCCTCGCAATCCGTGAGAAGCGGTTTCCACAACGGATGAATACTCTTCAAGCTTGTCCAATTAGAATTGCCATCTTAAAACTAGACGCTCCCGTGCCCTGATTTCGGGAGTCTACGATTGGCATAGCATTTGCTTTGGAAGAGACGGCAATTCAGTCGAGGTATCAAGTCCTTGAGGCTTGGTCCTAAATAACTGCGACATAAATTTGCGTGTGAGTGAACATACGAAAGTCTTCTAATGGCACTGCCTCGTACAAATCAGGAAAAGTGGTTGCTTGAGCGACATCCTCATGCTCATTCCGTTGTAATGTCCTATTTGGGAATTCGCAGATCGCTAGGACTGCTGGCGTTTATGCTACCGTTGGTGCTTGGCCCGTTTGGGTATTTCTTTTTGGGCATTGATATACAGCCGAACATGAGCAGTTATTACCATACGCCAATACGCGACGTCTTCGTGGGTGCGATGTGTGCGATGGGGATCTTTTTGTTCTGTTACCATGGTTACGATTCGCTTGAGAACTGGACTGGAAATATGGCGTGCTTGTCTGCGATAGGCGTCGCGTTGTTTCCGTTGGACCCGAATAGCGATCCGCTCCATCAGTCAAGCATCGTTGGCTACATCCACACATTTAGCGGCGGGCTGTTCTTTACCACTCTCGCCATCTACTCGCTCTTCCATTTCCCTCGCGGGCATTTTGGGCTGCGTTTGAGGACGCGGGACGAACAGAGGGACGGAATTTATTTCGCATCCGGCTTGACGATCCTCGGGTGTATGATTGTCATGGGAATCAATCTCTTTCTATTGCCCAAGGCAGCCAAGGAGTTTTTGAACGGCTACAACTTCCTGTTCTGGATGGAATGGATAGCCGTCTGGGCCTTCTCCGCTTCTTGGCTAGTCAAAGGCCAAGCACTGCTAAGCGACTCCTTCCACAACCACGAGGCCACCATTGCAGAAAACAAATCCGAGCCGCTTTGAAAATGCTCGAAAGGCCAGACCGAAAAAAGTAGGGTGTGTGAAGTGGTCGCGCCGGGAATCGCCGTACATTTTTCCAATCCAATCACCGTCATCCAAGCGAATACGCCAAAGCAACGCAACGACCACGTAACACACCAGCCGGAATTTGAACGGGTTCGGCGATTCGTGGTGTGTTGCGCGGGCGGTTGGGGTGGCGATGGTTTTTCGTGGGTTGTCATTAATCGTTGATTGGAACCGTTTTGGACATCCAACCTCGCCCGCTTCACACACCCTACGGTAATTAA
>JANMNK010001085.1:0-6299 GCA_031373875.1 Pirellulaceae bacterium
CAAGTAAAACCTGACCAATGCCAATCCTGCATAATGCGCCGAGAGAAACTGCAAGCGATTGGTGTTGCTATTTTCTTCCCATCGCTCTTTTCGTTCGGGCTGTTGCTGCCTTTTTCTTTACTAGCTGCGATAGTGATTCAATCTTTGTCATTGCGGAAGTGCAAGGAATGTCGTGATCGGGCCACGCAAGAACGAAGGGCCAAGCGCGAGTCCAAATCTCTTCGATAGGCGATCGCGTTCTTGCCGACAACTACAAGCGTTTCGTCGCCGAAGTCGAAGCGATTGAACTGTAAATGCAAGTTGGACTCTGGTCCAATCGCTGTATAATTGAAGCTCAACACCCGCGGGTCGAATTTCCGGCTCGCGGATGTTGCTTTTTAACAACTTCTGCTGGCGGAAAAAGACAAGATGGAAGAATCTCGAGTTGCAAACATAAAACTGTTCATCGAGATGAGTACGACTTGGGGATAGTCCGTTGACGTAGCTCGTCAAGCAGCCTGAGCGTTGGAGCGTCGTTTCGCAAGCGGTTCTCTGTCGCATCCGTGTCATCGGCTAATCAAACAAAGTAAGTTAGGAGTCATTCAAAGCGTTCAAAGTTTAAAAAATTTCCTAATCGTGAACCTATTCGAATGAACATGAAAACCCATTCCTTTCCAACTGAGACACCCATTCATTTACCCCGAGGGCCGCGAGGTTCGCTGCTTCCCACTTTACAGCTCATTCGCGACCCTCGAGCAGCCCTTGAAGGATGGGCTCGGAAATACGGCGACCCGTTTCTACTCAGGGCACTGAACGGTCCTGTTGTGGTCACCGGACGTGAAGATTTGATTCGTGTTATTCATGGCCAGGACCCCAACATTTATGCACCTTTTGCATCGGCCACTATTGATCCACTAATGGGTAACGGCTCAATGTTGACTTTAGAAGGTGAGTCGCACCGCCGCGAACGTCGTCTAATAATGCCGATGTTTCACGGTGACAGAATGAAGGCTTATGGCGAGAGAATGCAGCAGTGCGCCCTTGAAAGATTTGAAGCATATCGAGGCCAACGAGAAATCCTCACGTTGAACATGATGACAGATATCTCGCTGGAAATTATCGTTAGGACGATTTTTGGCGGTAACGACTCAGGGGTTGTAAATCAACTGATCCAGGCGAGTCAAAATGTGGTTGCGAGCGCTTCGCCATTGCTATTCTTTTCACGTAAGTTTCATTTTTCATTTTTTGGGTTCTCACCTTGGGATCGATGGAACAGGGCAAAGAACGAGTTGAAGCGTTATTTGAATCAAGCCATCGAGACAAGTCAGAGAAACGGTGACTCAGGAGAAGACATTCTGTCGTTGCTTTGCTCAGCCACATATGAGGATGGTCAGCCGATCACGCGCGAGCATATCCACGCCGAACTGATAACGTTCCTATTTGCTGGCCACGAAACGACTGCTCTGACGCTCACTTGGGCTATGTACCACCTTCATCGCAATCCGTCCGCATATTCGTCGCTAGTACAAGAACTTGATACCCTTGAAAACGATTCGCCCACTAAACTTGCGTCAGCTCCTTACTTGAAAGCAATAGTGCAGGAGACGCTTCGCGTGCATCCGATTGTGACAGAGACGCTTCGTAAACTGAAAACGCCACTTACATTGGGTGAGTATCGACTACCCGCCGGTGTAGCTGTCGCCCCAGCAACGGTGTTGGCACACTACAATCCCGAGACCTACCAAGAGCCAGAGCAGTTTCGTCCTGAGCGCTTTATGGATCGAAATTACTCTCCATTTCAGTACATGCCTTTCGGTGGTGGACACCGGCGATGCATCGGTGCTGCATTTGCGTCTTTTGAAATAGCGATCGTACTCGGAACTCTCCTTAAACGATTTCAATTTGAGCTAGTTGACAGTGCACCGGTCGTGCCCAAACGAAGGAACGTAACCATTGGCCCCTCAACTTCCGTCCCACTCCGCTTTGTCGGTCTACGATGACTAACAAAGATTCATTAGCAAACCTGTGCAAAACGTTGTTCCCATAAATTTGAACGCGTTCCTTAGTTCCTCACATAACGCATCTCGCTCAGCGTTCATCGCGGTATTTTCTTCATGGTATTGGCTTCTCGGAGATCTTTCAACTGTTTGCGTTGCTTCTTCCAGTCCGATTGAAGTGCGATTGATTGTAGCAGTCGCAAACTTAACGCGTTCTGGCCACTCGTGATGCGTGGCAAAGAGAGCAAAGAATCTTGAATGTCCGGTGCAAGTAGTCTTAAGTTCATGATTTGCGTAACTCGTGCGCGGGTAACATGGCCAAGTGTGGCGATCTCGGCGTAGTCGTGGACGTGGCCTTTGCGGATCAGGTCTTCGTAGTAGATGGCGAGTGCCATATAGCGGGTGATGCGGGGTAGGCGGCCTATCGGTGGGCGTTTGGGCGGCGGCGATTTGCCTTCGGCCAAGACGATTCGCTTGCCTTCGCGTTTTTTGTGGAGAAGCGTTTCGACTTGCTTTTCGTCTGTCATGGTTACACCTTTGAGAGATCTTTCGCTGCGTGTGAAGATTGCGATTTGCCACCGAGCGGATGGAAAGTAATGGTGACGCGTCCCGATTCGCCGTCGTAATCGACTCGCTTGACAACCAATTGGATGAGCTGGATTTGATCTCGCAGAGTCATCGCTTCCCAAATCGGATCGAACGACAGGACGGCCGATTCGATCTCCAATTGGTTGCTGGTGCCGGTGTCGATCTCAGTAAGCTCCTTGTCGATCGCTAGCATCCGGCGCTCATTGTGTTGAATGCGTTCCTGAAGGTCTGCTAGGCGAGCGACTGCTGGCGAGTCGGTCTCGTTGGGAGCGATCTTAGATGTCGTTTTGAAGATCTCGTTACTCCACCGCGCGGTGTCGCGTTCCAATGTGACACGTTCTTCTTTTAGTTGCAGGAGATACTTTTGTGCCTTAAGCTTCGTCGACTCGACGACTTCCTTGAGGATCTCCGGCGCATATCCGATCTTCTTGACTTGGCTAACCACAAAGTTTTCGATCTGATTGGCCGGGATCGACTTCGATGGGCAAGTGTGCCAGCCGCGTTTCTGGGCGGCACTGCAAACGTAGTAGCGATACCGTTTATTGCCGGCCTTGGTGGTATGGTTCGGTGTCATGGCTGCGTCGCAGCACACGCAACGCACAAGACCTTTTAGTAATGCGCCGAACTTGTTGCGAACCGCAACCCCGCCGGTCTTGCCGTTGTGTTTGAGCAGTTTCTGCACGCTATCCCAAAGAGCTATGGGCACGATGGGCTCGTGCTCGCCGTTGTGAACTTCTTCCTTGTAGCGGATCTTGCCGATGTAAGCGATGTTTGTAAGAAGCTTGAACAACGAACTCTTATCAAAGTGCCGACCGCCGCGCTCCTTGCCTTTACGAGTGATGCTGCGTTTGTTGTACCACTCGCGTCGATCGACTTCTTTCAGCGTCGAGACAATCGAGCCAACTTCGAGATAGAGTTCGAAGATCGATCGCACACGGGAAGCCTCATCGTCATTGAGCTTCAGACGTTTCGCTACGGGATCTATGTCGAAGCCCAGCGGTGCCAAGCCGCCTACCCATTTGCCTTTGCGTCGAGCGGCAGCCATCTTATCTCGAGTTCGCTCGGAAATGATCTCGCGTTCAAACTGAGCAAACGACAGGAGAACGTTCAGCATCAATCGCCCCATGGAGTTGGTCGTATTGAACTGTTGGGTCACGCTCACGAAGGCGACGCGTTTTCGCTCGAATACTTCCAGCATTTTTGCAAAGTCCATCAGCGATCGGCTAAGACGATCGACCTTGTAGACAACGACACAGTCGACTTTACCAGCCTCGATGTCAGCGAGCAGTCGCTTCAGCGCTGGGCGTTCCATATTGCCGCCGGTGTAGCCACCGTCGTCATAGTGTTCCGGCAAGCAAACCCAGCCCTCTGCTTCTTGGCTCTTGATGTAACACTCGGCCGATTCGCGTTGCGCGTCCAATGTATTGAACTCTTGTTCGAGTCCTTCTTCCGTGGACTTGCGAGTATAGATTGCACAGTTGAGTGGTCGTTGATTACTTATTGTCTTCACGATGCGGCCTCCGTTTTACCAAGCTTGAAGAATTGGAATCCATTGATGTTCGTTTGTCCCGTCACGATGCGTGCAATCGATGTGAGCGTCTTGTAGTGTTCACCTTCGAATTCGAATGAGTTTGGAAGCACTCGCACTTGAATACTGCGACCTTTGTAGTTCTTCATCAGTATGGTGCCGGCAACAGGCAATCTGCTATCCGCCGGTGGAGTGATGATCGTTGTGGCTGTTTCGAAAGTCTCTTCGATCGGACGTGTTCGAATCTTTGGAGCAGAAGTTCGGATGTCGGACGATTGGGCGATCTCCATCGCGAGCTTGCGAGCTCTTTCGGATATGTCGCCTTCTTCGTTGGCTTGAAGCTTCCACGCGATACGCTTGATGAGCCATTGTTTATTGCGAGCTTTGGTGTCTTCGCCGAAGACCTCGCGGTATCGCTCGCACAGAGCGCCGACCGACAGTCGCTCCATGTTTGCGACTTCCTTGTTAATGTTGAGTACCATTGGTTCTCCGTTTTGAAAAGTGACCTAACGACCGTTAACCGGCTTGGTCACAGAGAGCCCTGGCTTGGAAGAAACCGCAAGCGCTCCTTCGACGGATTCCGCAGAGAATTGTGGCTGGCGATGGCCGCGATCGACTTTGCGTTTAGCAAGATAGCGAAGAACTCCGTCCGCTAGCAGCGAGACCAGTTCAGCTCGCATTTCCTCTGGCGACATTTTTTCCACGCTTTTCGGCGGCGACATGGGCAACTCCTACGTGGGGATAGATTGGATCGACCGGAGAGCGCCGGACGATTGGGGACGCACCAAAGATGTGCGCCTCTATCTGTAGGGTTACACGCAAAGTGTTGGAGCAGACGAAGCGGCAGGACAAGATTTCTGCAGTTAATCAACTTGCCATGCGATCTGGGCGTCGAGGGTGATGGCAAATATTGACATCTAACGGGCGGCTTACGACAGGAGTCGGGGAGATGCACGTCATCGTCTGTGACCGTGTCAAGCAGCAAATCTCCGTCATGAGGACTGCAACCAGTAAGGAGAAATTATGCGATTCCACTAATCGCATAGATACTGAATGCTTACAATGGGATCCATATCACGATCCACTAAACAACTACGCAAAATTCTCTGTTTCCCAAAAAGCTCCAGGTTGGTGGGCGGGCACGCACGAATATTTTCCCTCGAACAGAAAACTAAATCAATGAAATCCGATGAAATACCAACTTCGAACGCATTACCTCCAAGAGATGCACACAAGCAAGGATTGCACCGGACCATGACTCTTGGCGGGGCTTATGCGACTCGAAACTATACCGTCAAGCACTTGCAAGACTTGAAAGGCAAGACCGTTCTCACCGAGACCATGCCCTTTACGACTAGTGAGGCGATGGCGGCTGAAGAAGCTGGAATCGATACGCTGAAAGTTAAGTTTGATCCAAGCAACCCGGCCAGTGCCATCGCGATCCGAAAAGCAGCGCCTCATACATTTATGACGTTCTGTATCGGGTTGACAAAGATTGCTACCGCGGCTGAAGCGGTTCGTGCTGGCTACGATGCCATGGAAATAGGGGCAGATGGGATCATGTGCCAATGGGGACCAGAGTTGATCCGAACTGTTTCAAGTGCTGGAATCCCTGTTGAGGCTCACGCTGGCCTCGTACCTCGATTGAGCACATGGACCGGTGGCCTCAAAGCGGTCGGAAAAACCATAGACGAGGCGCTATGGGTATACAAGCAGATTCAGGCGTTCGAAGAAGCAGGAGCCTGGGCAGTCGAGGTTGAAGTCGTGCCTGCTGAGTTACTTATGCAAATCTCCAGTCGCACACGTTTGGTGACCTCGTCGATTGGCGCTGGTAGCGGTGGAGATATTCAATTCATGTTCGCGGAAGACATTTTGGGCAACCACGCTCCTCCTTACCCACGCCATACCAAACAATATCGAAACCTTTTCCAGATGGAACAAGCGATGCAAGAAGAGCGAGTTGGAGGTTTTCGAGACTACATTGCCGATGTCAAAAGCGGAAGGTTTCCAGGTCCTGAACATATCGTCAAGGCACCTAGCGGATTGATCGATCAGTTCCTTGCCGCCGTCGATAGCGACCAGGATTAGTAACTTCCTAACATGCCTGACAAAACTGCAGACCAGTTACAAGGCTCAACCAATTAGGCTGCCCCGATCCTACAGCGGTCCTTAAAATACATCCAATGATCGCCGTCTCATTCGCCTTA
>JANMNK010001100.1:0-2804 GCA_031373875.1 Pirellulaceae bacterium
CGGGGGACGCTCGGAATTTGACAGAGTTGCCAATCGCTACTTCAAGCGGCGAGTCGACTGGAATTTCCGTCGCGATGATGTCGCCAACTTGAAGTCCCATGATGTCCGACGTTCTGATTGTTGTCTCGGATAACTTGACGATCAAAGTCGCGACGGTTTCATCCAAATTGGATGCGATCTGATTCGCGGTGGTATTCGTAGAACGCCCCATGTCGATGAGCGTGATGCTTGCAAGTTTCTTCTGCGTGCGATTGAATATCTCTTGTGGGATGCAAATAAATATCGAGTCGGTGTTACTGGCAATTTGAACATTCAGATCGATCACAACAAAGTCGTCGCTGGGAATCGGTATTGTGCTGAGCGAAGCATCTTGGCACTGGCAATCCCACTGACAATCGATTAGCGGCCGCCAAGCTTGCGAGAGTTCCGCTGAGAATTTTGCCAGTAAGTGTTTTGAAAGGCGGCACTCGAACGGTGATAATTGTCGTTGCACAGACAGATTGGACGTGTTTCGAATGCCAAGCATTCGATTGACAAAGGCTATGAGAAACGAGCGGCCAACGAACACGACCCATGGCGAATCGATTGACTTGGAATGCAGTCGAAATTCGCAGTGTGTTGAACAAATCAATTCGGCCTGATCGGGTAGGCTTGCCGGTTTGCACCCCCTCGCGGTCATTTCAACATTACACGCCAGCCAATCCAAAAGTAGCTCTGCAACATTTGTCGCAAACGCTTGATGGAGGAGCAGCAGGTTTTTGTATTTCGCGTCGACGGCGTATGTGGCGCTTGTTCGATCGAACGGATTTGATGTGCTGGATCTGCTACTAATATCTGCGTTTGACTGCTGAGTCGTTGATGATTTGTTTTCTGGCATGGGCAATCCTCCTTGATTGCGTGGTGTTCTGGGGCAAGGCATTTCCGTCATCCACCAGGTGCGAGACATTACTTACTCTCGAATTTGGCCGGCTCCTTGCACGATATATTTGTAGGTTGTCAGTTCGCGCAGTCCGCAAGGACCTCGAGCGTGGAATTTGTCTGTGCTGATTCCGATCTCGGCTCCCATACCGAATTCCGCCCCGTCGTTGAAACGCGTACTTGCATTGATCATTACTGCTGCCGAGTCGACTTCATTCGCGAATTGTTCGGCAGTCAATTTGCTGGTAGTTACAATCGCGTCCGTATGATGGGAACCGTATCGATTGATGTGCGCGATAGCTTGATCGACATCCGAAACAATTTTTACGCTCAAGATGGGGCCAAGATATTCTTTGCTCCAATCTTCATCGGTCGCGAGGACCGCATTATCCAAGATAGCCATTGCCAGCGGATCAGCGCGCAATTCGATTTGGTAGGATTCGAGAGCTTGTTCTAATGCAGGGAGAAATTTGTCCGCGATATTTTGATGGACGAGCAGCGATTCACACGCATTGCAAACGCCCATTCGCTGGCACTTGGCATTGACGACGATATCGATCGCTTGCTGGATATCCGCCGACGCATCGACGAATACGTGGCAGTTTCCGTCGAAGTGTTTTAGTACCGGCATCTTGGCAGCATCTGCAACGCGACGAATGAGACCTTCGCCGCCGCGAGGAATGGCCAAGTCAATTCGATCGTTCATCGCCAAGAGTAAATCAATCGCTTGTCGGTCCGTGGTTTCAACTAACTGGATTGCGTCGTGAGGGATTTGGCAGTCTAAGGCTGATTGACGAAGTATTGCAGCGAGTGCGGCGTTGGATCGACTGGCCTCTTTTCCACCACGAAGGATGACGGCATTCCCGCTCTTGACGCAAATGGCGGCTGCATCGATCGTCACATTAGGGCGCGATTCGTAAATGAAAAAAATGACGCCCAGCGGCACGCGGATTTTCCGAATCAAAAGCCCATTCGGCCTGTGAATTTCTTGCAGTAACTCGCCGACTGGATGATCAAGAGTTGCAATCTGGCGCAAGGATTCGGCGATCGCCCGGAGACGAGCATCGGTTATGGTCAGCCGATCAATTTGCGATTCCGATAAAGCACTGTTGCGCGAATCGGCGACGTCTTGTTCGTTGGCTTTGAGAACATCGTCCGAATGATTTAGTAATCGCAAAGCTGACAATTCCAGCCAGCGGTCAATTTGCGGACGAGTCAATTTCGCAACTTGAATGGAAGCTGTACGCGCTCGATCAGCCAAGTCGCGGCAATAGGCGTTCAAATTGGTCTGCATTGTGGAAGACATAGTCGCTGGAGTATTCAATAATAGCGATCTGTCGTCAATCGAAGCTGACGGCTAATTTACGATCGCCCTGTGTGCTAGCAATGCAATTGACTCAAGGAACCTTGGGGGAAGCGGGCGTCAAGTCTTCGATTTTTCCTGGCAGCGGAACTCCCAAGTCATCGTGATTTGCTTGAAAACCTTTACCATCGACATCGATAAAGATCGGGTTGCTGACGGCGGCAGGCGTTTGTTTGCCGAATTCGGGGCCCATGACGGCACCGAGTTCTAGGCCTTCACCGATTGTTGCAACGATCAAATGCGTATCGATTTCGAATTTCGGCAAAGTTATTTCTGATTCGAATTTCACAACGCCGTTTCCAAATCGATCGGCATGCTCACGGCGATTCCAGCCCAAATTCTCGAGCGGTCGCCCATTTGCAAAGACTTGGACGCGGTTGACATCAAGCCAGTTTGGACACTGGACACGAACGAATAAAGTCGTGTCTTTGTCGGGAGATGCAATCCAATCATCGCCGGGACCAGCGCGGCGCGAAGAATCCGCATCGCGAAGTTCGACTTGCATGAATGGCCCCGTCGACAT
>JANMNK010001101.1:0-6008 GCA_031373875.1 Pirellulaceae bacterium
TGGGGTCATCGCATGGAAGACAGGCGGCGTCTTGTGTGGTATGGCGTTTCACGTAACGCACAATGCGTTGTCGACATCGTTGCCGCGCTTTGTTCGAGCAGAGCATCCCATTCCATCTTCGTTGGAATGGGCGTTCTCAAGAACAGCGGAAGGGATTGATTACTCAAGTTTTTGGCTAACTTTGAGTGTTGTGATTTCCATAATCTGCATGGTCTATATTGCGACTCGTAAAGAACGAAAAGTTCCTTCGGTTGAATCCTCGCCGAAAGCGTTTGACGTTCCCGCTGGATATAAACTGAGTACCTAAGGGATCGCTCAATTCGCTGGCAATTGCTCAGAACCCCGAATGGATGTCGGTTAAGGCACTGGGCTTTAGCGGCTGAGAGTTGCACCTTGTCTGTTTAAACAGGCTAATTGTGTTGAAAACTTTTGGTCGCCCAGTCGCGATTGCAATTTGTCGATGAGCCAGTTTGCTTGGTCAACGTTTTCTAATAGTGCAAAAACCGTAGGGCCCCAACTTGACTGTCCAGCCGCAGTCACGCCAAGCATTCGTATTGCTGAAACAATGTCGGATGTGGTTTGGTCGCGGTAAGTGCCATGCTGGATAGGACTGAATAGATTGCCAGCAAGGACGCTGTATTCAAAGAGGGATTGGGATACTTCGGCAAACCCCCGTGCATTCAGATTTGGCACAATCGAATCTTCAATTAAACCAAGCATGTGTTTTTTGTCCGGATTAGGAACGCGACCGCAGTGCTGAATCCAATCTGCCTCGCGTTGTCCAAAGATGGGTTCGGAAGAATGAGGCGTTACCAACACGACTCGCCACTCCGCAGGCACGTAGCAATGATCAGTTTTGCGAGCACGTTTTTTTTGATCGGGGATTTCTGATACGATGCAACGTCCGAAATCCACAATAAAACCACCATGGAGAAAACCATGAAGACCGATGTTGGAACGATTCCCTCGCGATGTGCTTTCGGCAAGCAGTTGTTCGGCGTGCGTATCGCCAGACATGCTCTGCCAAAGAACGCTTGCGAGAAAAGTTTGCTGGCCTTCCGAAAACGCATTGACCTTGCTTTGTGGCGTATGATCCCTGTTTGAAAACGCAAGCGTCAAGCTAGCTGCTGCCGCGGCAAGTTGCGTTCCCGATCCCAAGCCAACATGTTGTCCAGGGCATGCATCGAGATGCCAATCCAAATTGTGACGATGCAGTCCCAGTCGTTCTACAGTCCTAGTCGCGGCCTGCTGAACTCTTAAATACCAATCTTGCCCGTTCTCCGAATTGGTAACTGCACGTTGAACGCGAAGCTTGGTAGCAGGCGATTCGAGCATTAATCCGATTCCGCCAAACTGATGCTCTTCGCTAGGGCAAAGTTCGAGCAAACCAAAATGCAATCGAGCAGGAGCGGTGACGGAGACCCATTGAGAATCTGTTTCAGGGGCGCTCGTCGTTAACGCATTTTCGTCCGGCACAAACTACTCACTTGCTGGAGTTCGATTTCTCAAGAATAAAGTCGTGGAGCATGGCAAAAGCGATTTGCTCTTTTTCCCCCGCTGTTTTTTGTACCCAAACTTTTAATCTTTCCAAGTCACCGATGACAGAATCTCGTTCTAGCATGGACACGCGACTGGCAAGTATCGCCGCTTCGAGGACTGCATGTTTCGCTCGATTCCAACCGAAAAAGGGGCGCTGTACTTCAAATCGTTCGACAACAGCGTTTGCGAACGCGCGATCGCGAGAAACGTCCCACTCGATGATCTTTAGACCGTACCAGTGGCACGCTCCCTCCAGTCGGAAACCTATGGCCGGATCGAAATGGGCTGGCCAGTCATTGGCTTGCCCCAATACTGCTTTGGCCAATAGCAAAGCGTCGTCCGTCACGTGCAGGACGCCTCGGTTGGTTCTTCGCAAGTTATGAAAGGATTTCGACGTTTGGAATGGCTTGAGTTTCCACGAAGTGAGTTCTTCGTTAACTTCCGGACCCATGGGAGCCACATGCAACGTACCGTCTTCAGATTCGGTCGTTAGTATGCCTTCGAGAATCATTTTCCCACCCCGGGTCTGGATCGCAATGAAAACAAAATCCGGAGCGATTATAGTCGACGCGACGCCAAACGTGATTGGGGCATGTCACAGCGACTATGCCGAGCGGCACTTGAAGTAGGCGAACCAAAAATTTATTGACAATCGTGCCCAGCCTCGCAAATGCCCGGTATAGCCACGAGCCCACATTTCGTACTGTTTTTCATGGGCCCGTACAGGAATTTTCCATGAATCGACGTTTACCTGCAACGCAAAAGTTTGCTTGTTCCGAATTCGGCATTGACATGTAGAAAGCAGTCCAGTATTTCACATTCCAACTTTGGGAAATCAAGCAAAGTTGATCCTGGAGGCATTGAAAATGAATACGGTTAGAATCTGATTCAATTCAAGTTTATGACGCTAGCGACACTTGTTTGGTCGCACGTATTTACACAACAAAAAATTCCGATCAGTTGGGTTCGTTGAACCTTTTTGAGTCACATAATCGCTCACTATTTGGCACAGTCGTTCATGGAGGAATGACGCACGATAATTCCCGTTCGTGTGAACCCAATCGAAACATGGAAGTCAGTGGTAGGTTCTGTCGTTAGCCAAAAGTTTGCGGGAATGATTGGCTGGCCTCCCTCCTGGGTCGGAGCATGCTACCAAAGGGATACGGTGATTACTGGGTCGATCGCCCCCGTTGGAGCTTCACGACAGAACTTGATACTGCGCATCGGGGCGGTTTGTTCACGCAAACCGCCCCGGTGCCAGGGAACACGAAAGACCGAACGGGCTTAAATGAGCTCTTCGGTCTTTCTTCTTTTTTATCCCGAAGTCATGCCAAAATTTCTGCGATTGAATTCCGCTCGGAAGCAATCTAAAAAGCACCAAGGGAATACGTCGCGCACAACGTGCGAACCCCAAAAGCCCCCGTTCCCGACGCCAGTCTTTACAAAATCTGAACAAAGCACAAATCGGTTAGCCATAGGCAGTTGTTTTCTCGACTTTGAAATGAGCAAACCCGCAAATGCCCGTGGGATAGTGGCGAATATTCAAAAATGTTTCTGGCTAACAATCCGTCAAGAAATAGTTAATGGGAGTTTCGAAAGTCAGGCCAACGTACTGAATTCGGCTTTCTTGAAAATTCCCGAACTTTGCGTTTGTCGCTGAATTGTAGCCTCGGTGTACGTCTCGGTCTCGACCAAGTAAACTATACTGCATTACCCTCCGGGCTGAGCCATTGCGGAAGCCCATTAACGACAGGCCCAATTTGATCTTTGTGCCGGACCAATTTTTGGCACGTAGCCCCGTCAAGGAAATATCATGAGATTGATTTTGTCACTCGTTGCGGTTGGATTGGTTTCCTTTGCAATATTCAATATTCAACCGGCATGGGAGAAATCACCTCCGCTCACGTTACACGACGCGGCCAATAAGTTTTTGGGTACTCTCGATGATGCCAAACGTGGGCTAGCTGTCCTTGACTACGCTTCCGAGAGACGAGTGCAATGGCATTTTATCCCAATTGAAACACGTAAGGGTCTGCCCGTCATGGACATGAGCGAGCCTCAAAAAGCAGCGGCCTTCGAGTTGTTGCGATCTGCTGTAAGTCAGCTGGGTTACGACAAATCACGTCGGATTATGTCCTTTGAGAAAGTGCTGCTTCAGTTAGAAGGTCCGGCTTCGGCACAACGTCGCAATCCCGAAAAGTATTACTTCACAATATTCGGAACGCCTGCGAATACAGGAACATGGGGATTGAGCGTCGAAGGCCATCATTTGTCGCTTAATTTTGTCGTTGAAAATGGTGTCGTGGTTGATTCAACGCCGCAAGTGTTTGCCGCTAATCCAGCGGAACTGAAAGCGGCCGTTGGAGACGATTTTCCAAAGGGGCTTCGCATTCTCCGAGCCGAAGAGGATCTGGCCTTTGGGTTGCTGGGCACACTGGAAAAGGAACAGCTGACTTCCGCCGTTATTGCTCCCAAAGCCCTTGCTGAAGTTCGTTGGGCCGGGGAATCGCAACCGAAACCAACCGCGCCTGCCGGCATTCCTGCGGCCAAACTCAACGATTCACAAAAGAAGATGTTGCGGGAACTCATCAAAGCCTATTCTGATGCCATGCGAAGCGATGTTGCGGATGCACGATGGAAATTGATCGACGACAATGGCTTTGACAAAGTGCATTTTGCTTGGGCAGGTGCCGATAAACCTGGAATTGGTCATTACTATTGCGTACAAGGACCGACATTCATCATTGAGTTTGTGAATACTCAGCCAGATGCGGCCGGCAATATTGCCAACCACATTCACTGCGTTTGGCGGGATTTGCAAGGCGATTTCCATCTGCCGATTCAGTGATTTCGGCGTCAAGTAGCCTTACGCAGAAGCTCGTCACAACCTAAGTTGACGGAATCCAGACAGCAGTCGAGATTTGGATCGATCTAGTTGGTAGTGTTAGTTTTCCTTTTATAGGGAATACGGCAACCGCAACGATTCTGATTCATTTTGCAACCTACACTGTATTTGTCTTTCCGCATTGATTCGTGATGAGTTTACATTTTCAAGTCCCGCATGGAATGCGAATTAACGACGCCGAAAAGGGCTTGGAATTATGGTAAACACCCTTTTTCTTCCCGAGCTTCGGGAAATGCTGGCGGAAGGGAACGACGACGAATTGCGGGAGTTCTGCACGGCGTTGCACCCTGCCCGAACTGCGGAGTTCATGGAAGGGCTGTCCGCAGACGAAATGTGGCGAGTTCTTCAATACGCGCCACTCAACCTGCAAGTTGAGATGTTCAGCTATTTCGACTGGGATCGCCAGCTTGAAATGCTTGCGACCCAAGACGAAAAACAAGTCGCTCGTCTAGTCACCCATCTTAGCGCCGACGATGCGGTGGACTTGCTGCGAAAAGTTGATGAAACCCGGGTCGATTCGATCCTTGCTCTCGTTCCCGCCGCCGACCGACGCGATATTCGACGACTTCAAACGTTTAAAGAAGGGACGGCCGGCGCGTTGATGACGACCGAAGCCGCTTGTCTTGACGAGCGGCTGACGGTTCGGCAAGCTTTGGAGCAATTGAGCAAGCAAGCGGAACGGCTGGAAACGATTTATTACATCTACGTGACCGACGACGATAATCATCTTCGCGGCGTCGTGAGTACGCGAAAGTTGGTTTCGTCGATTGGCAAACTGGAATTGCGACTTGGAGACTTAATGGTTTCGGATTTGGTCGTTGCAAACGTCCACGATGACCAAGAAGCTGTCGCCAAGCAAGTCGCGCATTACAACTTGTTGGCCATTCCCGTTGTTGATGATCACGGACACATGCTCGGGATCATCACGCACGACGACGTCATCGACGTTTTGTATGAAGAAGCCACTGAAGACGTTCAGCGAATTGCGGCAGTGGATCCGTTGGTCGATAGTTATATGCGAACCTCGGTTTTGACGTTGTCCTGGAAACGTGGGATTTGGTTAACGATCCTGTTTTTTGCTGGGTTGTTGACTGCTTTGGCCTTGCGACATTACGAAACGGAACTTGCCGAATTCGATTGGCTCGTTTGGTTCATTCCATTGATCATTGGCAGTGGCGGCAATTCTGGAAGTCAATCGTCGACGTTGATTATTACGGCCCTCGCAACCGGCGATGTTCAGTTTAGTGATATGTGGCGGATTGTAAGGCGTGAGCTGCAGACAGGTCTACTTTTGGGTGCTGCACTTGCAACGATCGGTTTAATATCGGCGATGTTTCTGGCACTGAATTTCAATGCCGCATTGATTATCCCAATTACAATTATGTGCGTTGTTGTATGTGGAACCATGAGTGGCGGTGCGTTGCCACTTATTTTCCGGAAAGCCGGATTGGATCCCGCCTTGATGAGCAATCCCTTTGTCGCAGGAATCAACGATATTCTTGGGATTGTCATTTACATCAACGTGGCCCGCATGCTCTTGTATTAGCATCAATGAAAAAAGGCG
>JANMNK010001209.1:0-6166 GCA_031373875.1 Pirellulaceae bacterium
TTAAACTTAATTTTGTTTATTTAATATTTTTGGGTTGCGCCTGAGTGTTTTTTTGTACTGCCGGGTGGGCGTTTAAATTTCTGTTTGGTTGTGATGGGTTAAAAACACGACTCGCTGGACTGCGCTCGACAACTCGTGCGATTATTGCGAGGCAAAACCTCGATGCTCAACGTGATCCCTTACAACCCTGTTGCAGGATTGCCTTATCGAACGCCAACACCTCAAGTAATCCGTCGCTTTCGGCAAGAGCTGCTCGATGGTGGAATCAACGTCATGTTCCGTCAGCGAAAAGGCGACCAAATCCAAGCAGCCTGCGGTCAGTTACGACGCTCCGGCCAAACTCCAGTCGTGCCCATTCAACTAACCGAATACCCCCCCCCGTAGAACGGACTTCAGTCCGTTACCCACAACTTCAGTCCGTTACCTCCATCCCACACTCTACAAACCAGTTTTTCCTAAGGTCTCCTAATCGTGCCGATCCGCAATCGAAGAATCATCTGGATATCGATCGTCATCTGCTTGATTTGTTATCTTCAGGCGCGTCGGTATCGATGGGTCAGTGAAATTGGATTCGCAATGGACTTGATCGATCAAGTTTATGTAGAAAAAACGGATCGTGAAAAACTTTATCAAGCTGCCATGACGGGCATGGTCGAATCGCTCGACCGATACTCGAGCTACATCCCGCCCGAAGAGTTCACGCAGTTTCAGAACATCATCACCCAAGAGTTCGGTGGACTGGGAATCATCATTGATGGCCCGCCACAATCGGAAAAATTGGTCATCGTAACGCCGCTGTACGGCACGCCAGCCTACGATGCGGGGCTTGAACCGGGCGACGCGATCGTGTCCATCGATGGCAAAACAACTGCTGGTCTCGACATAAGTGCAGTCAGCCAAATGCTCCGAGGTCCCGAAGGCTCAGCCGTTCGTTTGGAGATCGAACGTGAAGGGCAAGCTGAGAAATTGACTTTCGAAGTTAAACGCGCGGCAATCGAATTGGAATCGGTCGTAGGCGACCGACGCAATCTCAATGCTCGTTGGAGTTTTTCGATCGAGTCCGACCCTCGCATCGGCTACTTTCGGATCAATACATTTGGAGAAAAAACCGTCAACGAATTACGAGCGGCTTTGGCTACTGTCAAACCGGACATGAAGGCCGTCATTCTCGATCTTCGCGACAACGCAGGCGGGTTGCTGACCTCGGCGGCTGAAATCTGCGATATGTTTCTCAACGAAGGAACAATTGTCACGACCCGCGGACGTGATGGCGTTTTGTACGAAGAAATCAAAGCGAATCCGGGTACGGAAGTTGACAACTCGGTGCCCATGGTTGTTATCATCAACGACGAATCGGCGAGCGCAAGCGAAATCGTTGCGGCTTGTCTAAAAGATCGAGGTCGAGCGGCAGTTGTTGGCCAGCGGTCCTTCGGCAAAGGCTCCGTTCAAAACGTCGTCGAACTCGATTCAGGCCGATCTGGTTTGAAACTTACTACCGCTAAATATTATCCACCGAGCGGTCGCAATATCCATCGCACAACGGAATCCAAACCGGAAGATGTCTGGGGCGTTCAGCCCGATGAGGGACTTGAAATCACGCTCGACGATACCCAGCGTCGCGCTGTGTTCCAGCAATGGCGGGACCGCAGCGATCCGCGCAAATCAAAACAAAACCCTGAAGATCAACCCACCGTTGCGCCCAACGAAGAGTCCGAAACGACGTCCAACGTGATTCCAGCCACCGACCCGCAACTTGAACGAGCCATGCAGTACTTGAGAGGAAAACTGGACGCTACGAAGCCATAACTCGGTTATGTCGAGAAAGCAGCACGCTTACTTGCAGTATTGCAAGTCGGCTACGATAATTTGAACTTCCCAGGTCAGATCTCAGGTCGCTGGTCCTGTTACGTTTGTCCCGAATTGCTCACTAGTTTCTCATTTTGGCGGAATGTATCTATGATCAGTCAGATTCTCATCATCGCCGGACCCGACAAAGGACGCGTATTTCCGTTAGAGGATGGACAATCCTTGGTCATCGGGCGAGGGCAGAGCAGCCACACCAAGATCAATGACCCGTACATGTCACGCATGCATTGCGAAGTTGAAGTGGAGAATTCCAAGGCTACTCTCATTGATAGCGGTGGAAAAAATACTCTCGTCAAGGGTGCGGCTGTTGATCGACACGAGTTGCAACCGGGTGACGAATTCCAAGCGGGCAATACTGTATTTCGCTATTCGTTAGGCACCTCGGCCGATGACAAAACGTGGCATGCTCCGGCCGGTGCAAATGCAGGCGCGGCTCCCGCTCCAAAACCTCGCACGCCAGCCATGAAAGAACTCGTTGGTCAGACATTGGCAAATTTTCACTTGGACAGCGTCCTAGCAGTCGGTGGCTCAGGCTACGTTTTCAAAGCAACCGATACCGAAAAGAATCGAACCGCCGCAGTGAAAATTCTCTATCCCGAGAGAATGGCTAATGACGAAGAAAAAGAACGCTTTGTTCGCGCTATGAAAACCATGTTGCCGATCCGGCACCCGAATATCGTCGCGCTTTGGAATGCGGGAAAAAATGGTCCATTCTGCTGGGCAGCAATGGAGTTTATCGATGGCGAGAGTTTGACTGAAGTGATCCATCGCATCGGTGTGAACGATATGTTGGACTGGCGTGACGTCTGGCGTGTTGGAGTCGACATCGCAAGTGCTTTGGAAAAAGCGTTTGAACAAAAGGTCATCCATCGCAACGTGACTCCGGCAAATATCCTTCGACGGCGATCCGATAAAGCCTGCTTATTGGGAGATCTGATGCTGGCCAAGGCACTCGAAGGAACCTTGGCGAAACAAGTCACCAGTCCCGGCCGATTGCTGGGCGAACTACCGTACATCCCACCCGAGCGAACACGCGATGGGCAATCTGTCGATATCCGCTCAGATATCTACGGGCTAGGGGCGACGATGTATGCGTTGCTGGCGGGAAAGCCTCCGTTTGAATCCGATTCGACGGGCGAGCTGATTCGAATGATTCGCGAATCAGAACCCGTTCCACCTAAGAAATATCAATTGGCCATCAACGAACAGTTCCAAGCCGTGGTGCTTCGGATGCTCTCCAAGCGGCCCGAGGATCGTTTCGCCAACCCATCTCTCTTACTCGAAGAGTTAGAACGAGTCGGCAAGTATCAAGGACTGACCATCAAGAAATAGAAGATTCAAATATTGGGCTTCGCGGGTTGTCATTCCGGCATTCGTGTGGCTTGATCGTCAAGTGCATCGTTGCTCGGTCGCATGAATGTCGCTTGATCACCAACCGATTGATTGGCATTGGGGAAATATGTCGCTTGGTCGTCCATGGAATCCGCGTTTCCCGAGCCACGAACCTTTTCAGGATCATACGTGGCCATGTCGCCGAGCGATGTTTTTGCGACTGCTCCCGTCGCGACCCCCGCGACCAACCGACGTCCCTGGAGTTTTGCTACCAACTCGCGCCGCACTGCCGAACGCCGTCGAGCCAACGATCGATCGGGCATCATCGCCAGCATGACAACGAAAAACAAAACGTTGGCAAGCGAACCAGCAAGGAACCAAGCCCAAAAACTGTAGCCTCGCTGCTTGGCTTGGATCGCGACGTAGTAAGCCAACCACGTATGGATCGCAATCAATGCGAACATGACAGCCATTGCCAAATACATCATGACTTTGACCCCCGAGGCCAAAGTCTATCGATCAGTCTAGGCTTTTTGCTAGTGACTTTGTCCGCCAGTTGCGCGAGGGCAGGTGCTGACGATTGCAAACGGTGGCGACTGATCTCTTCGAAGAGTAGCAGCGAATGCCCGGACTTTTTGAAACGGAACCGAATGGCACAAGGGCGACCGTTTGCTTGAACGAATTCAATCAACACGTAATCGTTTAGGGCACGTTTTAATACCAAGTAGCTTACGCCTGTGCCGCATACAAAAAGAGCGACGGAGAGCAGGGGCTGCGAAGACCATAACCACAAGCCAACACCGGAGAAAAAAACAAACAACGGGAACGCAATCATAAATCGTATGGATGAGCGACTTACAACTTCGCAATTTTGTATTCGCGAAAAAGGAATGGATCGCATCGTCCATTCGCTAACCGTACGATAAATAAATCGCATAATCAGCGGAAACCAAACGTCTGGTACAAACCCTTCCACGGTGAAACCGGTCTCGTGAATTTGCAAGACCGTTGTGCGGCCAAAGAACTGAAGTCGATCGCGATATTTCTTCCACGATACGGGGATGGATTGGACGACCAGCCTCATGAAACGGCTCCTCGTCGCTGGCATCGATCGAGCAACATTTGAAATTCAAAACAATAGCCGCTAACGGCGAGATAATTGCGACAGACCGCTACGGCATCATCCAACAAGCCCAGTTCAACTAGCGTATTAGCCAAAAGCAGATTCGCATTGAAGTTGTAGGGATCGATTTCCAGGATGAGTCGGCACTCAATTGCCACGTCTTCCAACATGCCGTTGGCCAACATGGCTTCGACAAATTTCAGCCGGTACAAAATGTCATTGGGTCGTGACGCAACCGACTCCCGAAACTTGTCAATCAAGTCAGGATTGGACTTGGGGTTATCGATCAACAAGGAACAGTTCGCCAACCTTCGCCCAATTCTGCGACTTGCAGCCAAGCATATCGCAAACAACGGATAACTAAAAACCGCGAAAGATCCAGACGAGTCATTCGATACAGTGGCAGTGCGAGTGTCTGAGCCGGTCCGGACACTTTTCGTCTTTGTGGTCCTGCGACCATCGAACCCAATCGTTGCGGAGAACCATGCCAAAGCGAAGAATGCGAGCGCACCGAGCAACCAAAAGCGACTTTTGGCATCTTCGAAATTTTGCGATCGATAAAACATGGCCAAGCCCGTTAGCAACAGACCGCCACGAATGTAACCGAGTTGAATAATGATCAGAAATCCCAGCAAAACGGCTGCAGAAACTGCAAAATAGCGAATGCGTTTCAACCGTTTTGCAAAACGCACCAGCCCGGTATCTTCGCTCGTTGCGTTCATGATCGCAGTAATAACTTGCGTATGATAACGTGGTGTCTCACCCAGAGTTCGCAATAAGTCCTTAGCCGACGAAGTCCGCTCGTTCAACGATTTCTCTAACAGTTGCATCACGGCCAAGTCCAGTTTTTCATCGACTGCGGTTTCGGCAGCTCGGCTTGGTATGTCGGGATTGGCGTAGAGGATCGCGCGACTCAATTGATCGAGCGATTCTCCCGCAAAAGGCATTTTGCCGGTTATCAACCTGTATGCCACAACGCCAAGCGCCCAAAGGTCAGATTGAGCAACCGGCCGTCCCCGAAATTGTTCGGGCGCCATGAACATGAATGTGCCGCCCGTATTGGGGCGCTGCTGCACGCCATCCGCAACGCGCCCGATTCCAAAATCCGTCAATACGAAACGAGTTTTATTACCCGAGTCATCGATCATGATGTTGGCCAGTTTGATATCTCGATGCACGATGTTGCGTTCGTGTGCATATGCCAACGCCGAAGCCATCGACCGCAGCAATTCGTAGATTGCCTCCTGATCGAAACGCTGGCCACGTTCAAGCGCTTGCTTGAGGTCGCCGCCCGAAATGTAATCGAGGATGATGATCAAGCGATCTGAATCGACGAAATAATCCCGCAGTCTCACGATGTTGGGATGCGATAGCTTGGCAAGGATTTCCGGTTCCGTCATGTGTTGGACGGCCTGACCGCCCATTTCAAGGACCTTGATGGCGACGGTTTCGTTCGTGTTCTTGCGATGGCGACCTTGATATACGATACCAAACGCGCCCTTACCAAGTTCGCGTTCGACAACGTAATCCTTTAGGGTTGAACCGATCACGAAGTGGGCTCCTGAAACACTTCACCGACCGTCGCTTCGATGGGACATACTCCGTTATTAACGCGCTGCCGAGCATCGAATTGTGAAGCTAGAAGGGGTGGCACAAGTTGGATCTCAATAACGCCAGCAACGTTCAAGATATCGCCTAACTGGACCGATACAATCTCGCCTTTCTTCGCGGGTTGGCCATTGATAGTAACGCCCGCTTGGCTTCGATCGAGCAACCCAAGCCCTTTTTCCGTCGAGCTTATCTCCAAATGCTGACGGCTAATCCGCAAGCTTTTTTCATTGTCTC
>JANMNK010001248.1:0-2716 GCA_031373875.1 Pirellulaceae bacterium
GTCCAAACTGTTTCTTTAATCGACGATCGAACTGGTCGATAGACTCGGGAGATCAATCATGTCAATGGTACCTTGCTCCATGGCCGAGATGCCAATTGCCTGCAAACTTGGACAGTTGATGAATTGCATTTGGCAGGGATAAGGCTCTGCGAAATGGGGCCTCAGACTCACCCATCCCCGGCGCAATTGAGTTTGTGGTAAAGCACCGTTGATTGAATAGAAACGGATTTCCATGAGGTTCGGTCGATCCCGAATAACCAACTGTGGAGTATCTATGTTCACACAGAGTTTCATTAAATTTGGAGCCAAGTTGAGAATTCGATCAACGGATTCCGACGAAAGAACTGCGTTCGATTCAAATGACTCAAGCGAAGCGAGTTGTTCGGCAGACAGAGGTGGCCAATTCAGTTGTGAGCTAACGCTTGCCGCCGTCGGAGCTTGTGGGGCGTTGACGCCAAAAGGGTCTTGATCTATTTCCCCTTGATTATCTTGGGCCCATTGAAGAGTCAAACCCTGCAATCCCGTAGGAAGTTTCGGCGTAAGGATTTCGATTCGGTCTCCGAACAGACTTAGTTTTCCCCCATCGACGTGTTTTGGCAAACGAGCGAGAAATTCGTCGAGACGAGCTATAACCTCACTACTGTATTGAGAATCTAATTTCCTCGATCCCTCATAATCAAGTCGCGTCATGCACAACGACAAATCATCGCCTGAACGTATCGTGTCGACTCTGTGCACGGAACTAGGTCCGAAGTCAAGCCGTGCATTCCATTTCAGGTTTGGACAGTTGGTAATGCTGGAGCGAATACATGATATCCCTGTGGCGTCATCTGAGAGTTCGAAAAATCGGTCAGAGGGTTTCCAGATCGCTACTTTTTGAATTAGCGGCAGCGAGTCCATGGTGATTGAAAGGTTGGAAAAGAAGTCCAAGCTAAGTACTTCCAAACGTGGAAGATGAGATAGCTCAATTCGCGAAAATGCATCGCCATTTGGATTACTCGCTGGAAAATATTGAACATCGTCATCAAGGGAGTAGCCTCCACTCCATTCACCGGACATTCCATTTGCCTGTCTCAATATATTAGCAGGCGAGGTCGGCGACGAAACTGCTGCTTGGTCTGCTGAAATTGCGATTTCTCTAAGGCTCGCGTGGCCCCGCAGTTGTTCAGCAATTTGAGTGAAAGCTGAATCATTCAAACCAAGCAACTGCAAATCCCGGCAATCGATGACTCGGCTAAATTCCACCGTTGTTCTTTGACGCTGCGAATAGTTTTCGAATTGCGATAAGTTTGGCAGCGATTGAAAAAAGTCGTTGGGAATAGGATCGATATTACAATTAGTAAATCGAAGCGCCCGCAAGCTTGGGTGAAGTTTTATCCATTCCAGAAGGTCAACATCCACCCAGCAATTGGTTAACTCCAATGTGCGGAGCAACGGAAAAACTTTCTCGCGGAAAGCTGGGTCAGGGGATAATTTTAGGTGATCCCGATCTGGAGGATTATTCAACGTCGACCACTTTTCGGATCGGCTGGCGGTCTCTTGACCAAGCACGCATATCCGCTCGACAAACGGGTTTTTGACTCTTGTCCGAAGCGTGTGAGATGCATGGGTCGTCGAGCACTTGATCGTTTCTTCTGCATCGATATAAGAATAATTCAACCAGTTTGTAGGCAACGGCCATGAAGTCACCAGCGAGTTGGCGATCCAAATACGAGTCGTACCGTATTGCGGGACCGAATCTGTTACCTTGGCCCAGCCGTCGTTAAATTGAAAGACGGCTTTGCGTTCGACAGACCAAGCACTGAACAAAGCTAAAAGCGACATGACGACAGCGATGTCCAATAAACTCAAACGACGCTGGCCGTGCGATCGCGTCAACCATGATTGATAGACCACCATGGCAATGACAATTCCGCAGATCACAACGTCGATGATCAACGCTTGCAGAGAAAACCACTGGCGATATTCCGTTGTCTCGGTCTGCTGCTTGATGCCGTAGATATATCGCTTTGGAAAACCACCGATGATCGCAGTAATATTCTCGCAGGATTCGATCTCAGGCTTAGTATGAAAAAAATGTGTCGCCTGCCCTGCCTGCCAACCAGCATTAAGCTCATTGCTTGTCGGCCAATTTAGATTCACAAGAGAGGCGAAAACAAAGACCGCAACTAGCAATCGAAACGAAGCGATTCGCCACCATTTTTTCTTTGTATAGGCGGGATGATTTGAGTCACTATTGGTGGTAGCGAAATCATCATTTTGCTTTGAACCATTACCAATCATAACCATCGGTGTGCTTTCGTTTCCAAGCCGATTCTAATTCGTGAAAAGTCGCCAACTACAATCAGACCAAAACCAATGCTGCATGACAAGAATTTGCGGAGAAGAAATTTTCGTCGTGAAACTGAACTTACGGAGCGGGCGAAACGTAATTTGTAAACTGCATCTGACATGCACACGTAGATTTTTACTGGCGGCTAGATCGTCTTGCGTTTATCGCAATTGCCAGAAAGACTTTTGCAGTTCAGATAAATGTTCGCACTCGACTTTTTGTTTGCTTTTACTGGGAACTTGGGACGCAATGTTGAGTGCTGACACTGCAATACGCGATGTTTTTTGATACTTCTCGCTCATCGGCAGTATCGATCGTATCAGAAGCGTTCGTACTCAATGAGACGGTACTCGTACTCGATTGGGAGTCGTAATCGAGTACGAG
>JANMNK010001258.1:0-2548 GCA_031373875.1 Pirellulaceae bacterium
ACAAATCAACTTTGTAACTCAGTTTCCGTCGATCAAAAATCTTCAGCACTATGGCACATAAATGCTGTCGAAGAGTACATTGACGAATGTTGATTCGAATTCCATTTGCAGAAACTTCTTTCAAGAGATTATTTCCGACTTCAACACCATGCCCCAACCGTTTCTCAGAATCCTGAACTATTTCCTCATTGTTGTTTTTGTCAGCATCATCCATTTGGATCGTGTGACAGCCGACGAGTGGTCGCGGTACGGGACGCCGAATCAGCAAGTTTTTGTTGAGCGAGAAGTTCTTGGCAAGATGTGGGAATTAGAACTGTTTCAAGATTGTGTCGAGCAATGTAAAGCGGGCCGATCCTTGTCCCCGTCGGGAAGTGACCCGCACGCTCGTTGGACAATGTGGTGGATCGAGACCATCGCAAACCAAGCAGTCGTTGAGCGTAACGTGCGACCGTCATCGTTGGTCGACATCGAAAAAATTGTCTCGGACTTTCAGGCGGACGACAAGAACGAGCGTCGAAAGCACTGGATTGCTTGGCAAGGCTTGTTAGGGCGGCTTCAAATTGCTCAAGGGCATTTGGCAGACTACTTGGCAGCACCTACTCGCACCGAAGCACGAGAAGCGGCCTTAACTCTTGCCCGAGAAATCCTCGAACAGTGCGATACCCTCCAGTCTCAAGTCGAACCAGTGTTAGCCGTCGCTTCGAAAACCACGCGTGATCGAGAGCGGGTTGCGCCCGTCAATGAAGTGCAAACGCTGATGAACGAAATACTACTGCTGCGAGTCGAAACTCTTTTGGTTCGGTCGCAGTGCTATCCTCCCTCGAACAATGACGCCGTCGCTTACGGTGCGGAGATGTTGGCGGCTGTCGAGCAAGCTTCGCTGCGAATCGCGACCGATTGGTTTGGTCGGCCGAAACTCGATCTTTTTCGATGCGAAGCCTTAATCCAAATGGGCCGACTGGACGAGGCGATCGATCGAATCGACAAATTGCTACAAGAACCACTTGGCGAAAATCTGAGATTCTCGGTCATCGCCAAAGGCACCGAAGCACACCGGCTGAAAGGTGATTTCGACGCTGCCCAGAAGATGTTGGAATCCGCAGGTTCGTGGGAAATGGCACCACAGATCGCGATCGAAACCATGCGATTAGTCATCGCCAAAAACCAAGATCCGCGTTCCTTGCAGAACGCCCTCGACTTGAAGGACCGCATTGGGCAGCGTTTTGGCAGTTATTGGAGACAGCGTGCAGAAGCCGTTTTGGTCTCACGCTCTGACATGAGTACCTCTAGCGGCATGGGCAAAGAGGTTCGGACGTCTTTAGAGTTACTCAAGACCGAAGCAACTCAATTTCTCAGTGCCAACCGCATCGACGAAGCCATCGATCGGCTCAAACAAGCAAACGCAATAGCGGAAAAAAATCAGTTGCAAGATGACGCCTTTGATTTTGGACTGAAGATCGCAGCCCTGCTGAGTAAAAAGGGAGAAAAACTCGAGGCGGCGGATCAGTTTGCTGCAAGCGCTTTGGCGTTTCCCGAACATAGCAAAGCAAGCGCGGCGCACTTGATGGCTGCATGGTTAGTTACGGAACACGTCAAAGGCAGTCAAGTTGTCGATTCCGAGACCGTCGATAAACTTCGCTCAAGACTGTACTCACAAATCAAACAATGGCCATCGGATGAAAATGCACGAACGGCAAGGCTGTGGCTCGATCATTCTCTGCTCGCGTCCGGAATGGTCCCGGACGCCGCATCGATGTGGATCGATTCCGTTGATCAGGACAACGATCAAGATAATTCAATTGAATTGGCAGTGTCCCGAGTCTTGCTGGTCGGGATGATGGCTCGAACACAATCGCCACTAGCTCCTCAAATCGAGCTGGCTTCGCGCCTTCATCGAAGTTTACGAACTCTATACGACAAATCGAGCGACACTCGGCGTCCGAGGATATTGGTTTCAATGTTAGCGCTCCGCGAATTTGCTCGCGACGATCGGTGGAATTCTGTCGACCATGGCTATTCGATGTTTGACGCGCAGGCGGACTTAGCGAATACCGCGTCGTTAGTCGACGCCAATGAAAACTCAAAAACACTGTATGCAGCTTTACAATTGCTAAACGCCGCTCGTGCTGGCGAAAAAACACTGGATGAACACATCGCTGAAATATCCGGGTCGATCGCAGAGGACGATGGTCAGCGAGCAATTTTTTTAACACCCTTGGTCGATTCTATATTCAGTGTTGTCTCCGATCGCAGCAAACCGGATCGCGACGCTTGGGCCAAGTCGCTTGAGGGGCTGGCGAAGCAACTTTCCAGTTTGAGTATTGGAGGAGCATCTGGCAACTCATTGTCTATGCGAGTCAAGACGATTGATGCGTCGCTGGTCGTTTGGCAGTCGACTGGCAATTTCAACAAGCCGTTTGAAACACTCGAAGCTTCCAATGCCAAGAATCCGATCGTTGTGGTAGCCAAAGCGATGGCACTGCGTGATGTTGATACAAGTACGTCAATCAAAATCTATCAACGTTTAGCTGCGGGAGTTCCCCCCGGC
>JANMNK010001262.1:0-2362 GCA_031373875.1 Pirellulaceae bacterium
GCCAGCGTCTTCTTCCAAGTGTGCGCGAATGATGCGAATTCTCTTAGTTTGCGTCGCGTCCTCTGAAATTTCGATATCGAGATATCCGTCAGAACAGATTGGCAAATCGAACTGGCTAACTTGATATCCTTTTGGCAGATCAGGATAGAAATAGTTCTTGCGATCCCATTTCGTAAATACGGCAATATGACAATTCAGCGCCAATCCCGTTTGGACGGACAGTTCCACCGCACGTCGATTCAGGACAGGCAATGCACCAGGCAGTCCCAGACATACTGGACAGACTTGGGTGTTCGGTTCGGCACCGAATGTGGTTGGACAACGGCAAAACAGCTTGGAATCGGTGCGCAATTGCACGTGAACTTCGAGACCGATAATCGTTCGGAACGGATGCGTCATGTCAGCTCAACAATCTCCGGTTGATAATCGACTATCGAATGATACCAATGCCCCGCTTGCAACAAGAGCGGCTCTGCCAAAGCAGGCGCTTGCAGTTGTAGCCCGATAGGAAGACCTTCACGAGTCTTTCCACACGGAATGCTCAACGCGGGAATTCCAGCCAAATTCGCTCCGACAGTAAACAAGTCTTCCAAGTACATCTGGATCGGGTCATCGAGTTTTTCGCCCAACCGGAAAGCTGGCCCGGGCGTCGTTGGACCTACGAGTACATCGACTTTCTCAAACGCCCGATCGTAATCTTGGCGAATCAGCCGTCGGACCTTAAGTGCTTTTAAATAATATGCTTCGTAATAACCCGCGCTGAGAGCGTAGGTCCCCAGCATGATTCGGCGTTTGACTTCCGCTCCAAATCCTTCCGATCGGCTGTTACAGTACATCTCGATCAACGGCGATTCGGACGTGGCCGACGCACTCCGAGCCGAACGAGTTCCATAGTGTGCACCATCGTAGCGTGAGAGATTACTGCTGGCTTCGCTCGGTGCAATGATGTAATAAGCGGGGATGGAATAGTCAGCGTGCGGCAGGTCAATTTCTACGATCCGGGAGCCTGCGGCGCGGAAAACTTCAATCGCGGATTCGATGGCGGAACGGACTTCATCCGGCAAGCCTTGATGGTCGAGTTGCTGTCGAACGACACCGATCCGAGGCGGAGTGCTCGGTTTGCATAGTGACGTCGCAAAGTCGGGAACAGGGGCATTCACAGAAGTTGAATCGCGGCGATCCCAACCAGCAAAGGCTTGGAGGAATAATGCCAAGTCCTCGACGGTGTTCGCCATCGGGCCAAGCTGATCGAGACTGCTTGCGAACGCAATCAGCCCGTAACGGCTGACTCGGCCATACGTTGGTTTGAGTCCGCATATGCCACAGAACGCAGCTGGCTGGCGAATCGATCCGCCCGTATCAGAACCGATCGAAAGTGTCGCAAGATTGGCTGCAACCGCAGCAGCCGAGCCGCCGCTGCTGCCCCCGGCGGTTCGTGACGTGTCCCAAGGATTGCGGGTTGAGCCAAAGATGCTCGTTTCAGTCGAGCCACCCATAGCGAACTCATCCATGTTCGTTTTGCCCAATAAGACCATTCCGGCTGCATCGAGCTTTTCGATGACATGCGCGTCGTAGGGTGGGACGAATGTTTTTAGGCTGGCCGAACCGCAGGTTGTTTTCATTCCCTGCGTGCAGACAATATCCTTGGTCGCAAAAGGAACGCCCAACAGTGGTGCAGAGTCTCCCTCAGTGCGTCGTTTGTCGGCCCGCGTTGCCTGTTCGATTGCACGCTGCGGATCGACAAAAACGAAGGCATTCGTTTTTGGGTTTCCTTGCTCGATGCGATCCAAGTAGGTCTGCGTTAATTCTCGACTTGAGATTTCTCGCTTCGCGAGAAGTTCCGAAGCTTGTTTGGCGGTTAAAAATGACTTTTCCATGGTCGGTAGCTTAAATCACCTTCGCTCCAACGAAAACCCGGCAAGTGCGCCGTTAAATCCCTTACAACGATCACGATGTTTGCGTTTTGCGTCAACTGGGCGGGCTGTTTTGATTGTGAAGCGAAGGAGAGCTGTGTAAAATCAAGGTTTGATCCCAATTGTATGGCCAACGCTGACTTTGTAACCCTGGCTTTGACCGGACCTTACAATCGGATTAAACCAGAAATCTGACAAGCGACTTGATTTGCATCTTTGAGTTTAGACGAATGAAAACCGCCGAATCATTATCCAACGAGCCCCAAACTGAGGCCGCAATATCAGTAGGAACCCGGAGTTTTGCGCGTAGCAGACCAACCTTTGTCCGCGTGGCGATGCCTGCTTTCAATGAGCAAGCCGCAATAGGTTTGTTGATCCCTCGGATCATGCAAACTCTAGAGGAAAACGCGTGGAGTTTTGACATATTAATCGTCGATGACGGCAGCTCG
>JANMNK010000027.1:0-10839 GCA_031373875.1 Pirellulaceae bacterium
CGAAACCAGAGTTGGCAGCAGTCCGGCTTTCAGCCCAACGGGGCAGACCGCTTGGCGACCCAGGCTGGGTGGAGTCCATTGCAAGGCGGCTCAACCTGGAATCGACCATTCGTCCCCGCGGCCGCCAACAGATCCACTTCCCCTCCACCAAAGAGGCCTGACCCAATACTGTTCGGCACGAGATTTGCGCCAGGAATACTTTTGAAATAGCGGCACAATCGCAGTCGACTGGCACGCAATTTGCGCTACTCCAAAACCATTTTCTGAACCTGTCAACTTGGCAGAAAGCTTGGGAATGGCTGGTAAGTAACGCGAAAAGATTCGAGAGCAGGATGTCTCAGGGCTAAAGTACTTTGATAAACTCGCACCGTTGCTCGAGCGGTTACACGACGAGGGCTGTCAGCGAGATAAAGCCGGCAATCGAGAGCTTCATTTTGATCAGTATTGCATGCTGATCCTATAGTATATGTTCAATCCAGTGGTCACCTCACTGCGTGGCATTCAACAAGCTCGCGAACTCGCGAAGGTTCAGAAGAAGCTCGGCTGTTCGCGGGCCTCGCTGGGTTCGCTATCCGAATCGGCTACGGTCTTTGACGCCGAACGACTCAAGGAAGTTATTTCGGAGTTAGGTCAGGAGCTCGAACCACTTGCTCGCAACCCGAGGTTGAAAGATATCAAGCAGACGATGACGTTGGTGGATGGTACTCTCATCGCGGCCCTGCCCAATCTGACGCAAGCCTCGATGCTCAAGCAGACCGAGAAAGCAATTCGGTCCTCAACCTCCAAGACGGCGCTCGCTACTCTCGCTATCATTTCTTCATTCGCGAAACCAAAAAATATCATCAGGGCATTGATCGTGCCGAACACTATTGGATCATGTTCGTTTTCTGAAATCTTTTCCAAATTGCTATTTGTCGTTCGGGATATTTGAGGCAGTGCCGGGGCTAACGCTCGAACGGCTGCCGATGGGGACAGTCGGGGCGTGGGCAGGGGGATGAACGATTGAGGACAATCGTTCTACAATGCGGAAGCTGGGGGATGAACGATTGGGGACAAGCGTTCTACAATGATGCAGCGGGAAATGAACGATTGAGGACAATCGTTCTACAATGGGGTGCAGGGTGAGCCTGAAACCATGGACGATTGGTGTGGGGAAACTTGGTAGACTTAGTCGCCTTTGCCTAGTCGCTTGAAATACGCTTCGATGACTTCGCGATAGTGCGAAGGCAGATCCTTGGTGATGTTCTGCAAAGCTTCTTGGCGTTGTGCTGGTGGCAGATTCCCCCAGCCGCTTTTGTCGCCAATGTCTTTCGGTGCAACGTCGCCTGGTCCTGTATTCCCCGCAGGCATGCTTGTGTCCATCGGTTTTCCTTGCGACTGCTGGGCATCTTGAGGCTTTTGGGACATCTGCTGTTGTTGTTGAAGCTGTTGTTCGATCTGCTCGATGACTTTCTCAAGCTTCTTTACGATTTCGTTTTCCTCGGTTTGCACTTTGTTTCCTGCGCGGCCCAAAGCCAAACGTCGTTCGACGTCCTTCATCAACCGTGAAACTTCATCCAGAGAATCTTCCTTCAACGGCTCAATATCGCTCCTCATCAGTCGTGCAGTAACGGCAAAGCGAGTTGGCAGTTCACTTTCGCGCTCAAGCAGTCGATCTAAATTGGCGATGCAGTCATCTCGTTGGAGCAAATGGTGACTGCAGATGGCTCGATAGAACATGAGTGTGGAGGGATCAACGACAGTTTTCTCGTCGAGTGTCGCGAGAATAGCCGAAGCTTCATCGAACAGTTGGCTTTGCGTGAGGTGCCTGCCAACGGCCAATTTAATATTGTCTTGGAGCCAGCCCGGGATCTTGGAATCCATCCAAGTCAAATCCGACAAGCTCGCCGATTCGCCGGCAATCGTCGCCCCGTTCAATTTCGTCAAGAACTGCGAGACGCGTGGATCTACCATGGCCGAAATCGCCAAAACGTGATCCAGCATTTGAGGGCCCGGTTCCTTGGGCATCGCCGAAACCCAGGCTTGCTCGATCGAAGCCCGCTGATCGGGAGATACTTGATTCAGATCCAGGTAACTTCGAAGCTGCTCACCCGTCAAGCCAATGTCAGCCCAATTCCAACTGGCTTCTTTTCGCAATTCCGGATTGGCATCTTCGCCCCATCCGGCGCCAGAGAACGACAGCAATAGAATCAGCCCGCAGAGAAATTGAGTAAGCGTGATCCTATATGACATCGCAACCTCGTGTTCTAACTTTCGAAACAGCCGCTCAAGATCCGCACTCCAAAGATTTCAAGCACATATATTGGAGTACCAATCGTTCACTTAGTTCCGAAGGCAATTGTTCTACTGTAAAAGCCAAGTTCAACTTGCTTGAGCGATTTCAATTCCATTTCTAAACAAACTCAGATTCGAAATTGCTCTGATATTCCAAGTTTATCCTTTTTGGGAGTCTCGAGGAAAGCTTCATTAGGAATATTTCCCTAAAGATTTCGCGGGATTAACAAAAGTGATGCGAGGAGCCGATTGTACCAACCGACTCGATTAGGCCGGTTGCAACGACTATTGCTCTTGCGCTTTGAGGACGATGTTGCGGGTGATTTCTTTTATTTTATCCTGGCGGGCAGCCAGTTCTTTTAGCTGCGATTGAAGCTCGACAGTTGTAGCTTGCCCGATCTCCGCATCGCCCGCAGCAATCTGCTTGGCCAACCGTTGCGTGCGGTTATTGATCCGTACTTGCAATGTTTTTACTAAACGCAGTTCGGCGAGAGCATCGACCAGCGGTTGATCGGCAGGCGACTGGCCGGCTTGTTGTTGTTGTTGCTGTTGCTGTTGTTTCTTTTTTTCCTGATCCTTTTGAGCTTTGGAAAGCGCTTCGATCATTTCCTCCAGCGCGGCGACGATGTCTTCTTCGGTTGCGATCGTCGATTCGGAGACGTCGGATTTGGAAAGTCTTTCGGTAACCGATTCCACGTCAAGCAAGATTTGTTCGACGACTTGCGGGAAAGCATCACTGGATCCTTCTTCTTTGAGAAGGAGCATTGCACGTTGGCCTTCGACAAGTATTTTGCGTTCTTCCAAAGACAATTTACTGGCACCAATTTCTACTTGCCTATCGCGAGCATCCCCAGTCAGGGCGTCCAGTTTTTTGGTTTCGTCAAGCACGATCGTTTGCATTTCGAGCATTTTTCGAAAGCGACTTTCCAAGGCCGCTAGCGATCGGTCAATTTCCTCTTCGCGTAGCTGCCGGAGAACTTTTTCCAAATCCTCAACGGCCTTTGCAAGTTCCTTTTCCGCATTCCGCTGCTCTTCAACAGCGTCTTTCCGGTTTGCTTCTTCGAGCTTTTTCTCGGCAGCTTTCATCTTCTCACGAGCCGCCTCTACGCGTTTCTGTGCCTGTTGCTCAGGAGATTTTGGTTGCTGCTGCGCGTCTGACGGATTCTGTTCTTGCTGTTCGTCTTGGGAAGACTCGCTTTGACCGGGAGGTTGTTTCGAAGGCTCGCCTTGCGAATTCTCGGAGGGCTTTGCATTCTGATCCGATGGCGGCTGGTCGGACTTTTGCGGTTGATTCGGATCGGATGGGTTTTGTTCGGATGGGTTTTGTTCGGAGGGAGCATTATCCTTGGGCGTTTGCTCTGGGGGGTCTTGCTTTGATGGATCTTGCTCTGCCGGTTCTTTCGTCGGATCGGATTTTGGTTCAGCCGATTTTTCGCTAGGATCGCTTGGCGCTTTTGGATCGTCCGTTTGATCGGGTTTTTTCGGATCCTTTGAATCTGGATTCTTGTTTGGATCCGACTGATTATTTTGTTCGGAAGTTTCGTCCGGGTTCAGCTCCTTGGCGAGCGCGCTTTCTAATTCGGACGTTTGCTCCTCAACATTCCCTTGATCTTTTTTCGCCTGTTCCATGTCCGCTCCGTTCTCGGTACGTCCGCGAAGCGACTTCTGCAATCGCTCGATTCGCTTGATGTCTTTGATTAATTGTTGGATTCGTTCACGTTCTTCGCGAACGCGTTCATGTCGGTTCTCGCTTTGAAGCAACTCAAGCAGCTTTGCAAGACTATCTCGCGATGCTTGCTGTTCTTGCAGGGCTCGCGTGAATTGTTTCTGGCCGAGTAAATCCGAAGCTTGGCTCATTCGTTGCAACGTCGCTAGTTCTTTACTGAGCTTCGCGGCTTGTTGAAGCAATCCGGAACGCGATGGATTGGTAGAGGATTCGAGTTCGGACATGCGCAGGAAAAGTTCTTCCATCTTGGCAAACTGTTCGGCCAAGAGTTTCTGCTGTTGTGCCAATTCGGATTGAGCCGCAGCAGATGGCGGTGGCGTCAAGTTATCTTGAGCATACCCAACGCACGCCGAACCACTAACGACCGCGGCGATGAGCAGCATGACGCGAAGATATCGTAAGCAATCGAGCTTTGTTATCACATGGAAATTTATCACGCTGCGCTCCTTAAGCTTTGCGAAAGTCGGACTTTGCAACTTGCAAAGATTAGGATTAGGCAAGTGAACCGCATTTGGATTAGTCATAATACATTGCCTCGCTCAGCCCGTTTTTAGGATGCATGGATTGCGAACGAATATATCCGTGCCCTATTTAAATAGATCGAGTACTTGCTTTTTCTGCTCGTCTTTGGTCTTTTTCAAAAGTTCGTCTTGTTGATCCATTATCCCGCGAACCATATCGATAATCTCGTTGAAATCCTGGATATCCACCATGTTCTTAAGTATTTCCTGCAGGCTCAAAAGCACTTCGTCGGTCATTTGAATATTGCCGGTGATGCGATTGCCCACGCCCACTTGACTGGCAACAACCGTTTCCAGTTCTTTTAGATTTCGAGAAAGCTGAGGGAACGGACCGGCCACGAGAGCCGCGATGGGCTGACGAATTTTTTCCTCAAGACGCTGCTGGCGGTCTGTGCTGTCAACGCGGTTATTTACAAGCTCTTGGTGAATCTGGCCAATCTCTTTTTCGATGCCTTTCAGCTCGGCAAACGATTTATCGGCTTGCATCGAACTTTGCTGTGCTCGCAATTGCTGCATACGTGCTGCGCGGAGGATGTCCGACTCTGCTCCTTCAACTTGGCTGTCCTTCACCGGTTCTTGCGTTGCGATAGTGAAGTTCGTTGTGCCGATGGATTTGGTCTTTGCCTCATTTTCGGCGCTTTGCATCTTTTCAAGTAGCTCACGCATCTGCGTCAGTTCGCTAATCATCAACTCCAATCGCGAACGCATCGCGAACTCGCGTTTCTCGAGCAAAATCAACAAAGCGTCTGGAGTTACGACGCTTAGCGTTAAAGGCACACTTTGGTTTTTATGCCCAGGCTGCGACAAGTCAAAGTAATCGTCAGTCGACAAATTAAGGGAGAGCGACTTGCCAACCGCGACCGACAACCGGCTTTTTTCATTCAGTTCCCGCAGGTCGATCGTCATCTCGGCTTGGCCTTTCGGCGCCGCTTCCAAAGGAATAACTAACGAGCTGTCCTGTTCCAGACGCAGTTCTAACGAGCCGCTTCGGACACCATGATCGTCATCAAATTTGGCTTGGATCGGCAGCATCGCAATTGGAGTAATCGCGGTGCCGATTCCTTTGGCTAACAAGTCGGAGGTTGGCAATTGGTCGATCAGAACCGAGAGGACATATTGCTGAATACGGTCACTGCAAAGATTGTCTTGGTCCCATAAACGGAACTCGACCAAATGATTCTCTTGAACTTGTCCAAGCGGAATTTCGAATTCTGAACCGCTTGTTTCAAGCGATCTCAGTTGCAATGCAGAGGTGTCTGGCTGTCCGCTGGCCGTGATGCCATATTCCACTTTCTCTAACAGCTTATTCGCGGTTCCTAGCAACGTTACGTTGCTGCCCTGGGGAATGCGCATCCCGTTCTGATAGGTGAGTATTTCCGTTTCAAACCGATTGTCGGTCGCCTTCAGGTACTCAGGATAATCCACACGTAATTGAAGTTGCGTGATAAGTGGACTATCGACAACTTGAATGGAGTATCCCGATAGTCGCATATCCCCGGCCAAGACCGATAGATCGATGTCCTGATCGATGGAATCGAACGGAGGCCCGTCCAAAGTGAACTTTTGCCAACCATCTTCAGGAAGTGGCAACCGTCGCATTTTGGCTCGCCCCATTGCACCGTCGGCCAGTCGATAATTCACCGCGCACTGTTCTGGGACTATCTTGCTGGTGCTTGCTGATACGCGGAATATTCCCTCTCGGCTTTTGGGAACCTTTACGATATTTTCCCGAAACGGTTGGAGGAAACGGGAACGGTCCAGTTGCCCTGTGAAAGACGGAATCTCCATTTCGATTCCATCGGCGCGAATGAGTGTGCTTCGCGGCCAAGCCACATTTGATAAAGCAAAAAAACGACTCGCCCACAGCGCCGTCCATCCGGGGTTCCAAAGCGTTAGGCCCAGGCTACCGAGCAAGATGAGCGCCAACATACTCCAATGAGCACGCAGCCGAAACCAATTAAGAACTTTCGATACATCGATATTTTCTGCGGTTTTTTCCGCGTGCTGGGCAGCCAACGCAAACATCGAATCACCCAAGTCACGTTCCGACTCGGGCGTATCGATCGGCGCGGAATGGTAATCGACCGTGGTAACCAAACTGCTTTTGAATGCGGGATATTTTCGCTCGATGAGGAGTGCAAGCGACTTATCTGGCCACGAAACAAAGAGTTTGCGAATTCCGAAGCGATACAGAATGTAGAGACTGCCGACCGCGGTCAAAAACAACATGACCGCGCGTGCGGATTGAGGCGACTCGGATGCGCCGAAGGTGATCGGCGCATAGTCCAGCAACCCAAAGCACCAGAAGCAAACGGCGATAAACGAAAGCAATGCAATGACGAGCTGCGATAGGACGTAGCGTCGAATAAGCCCACGCAGGCGATCCAATTGCTGGCGTATCGCTGTTCCCAAAGGCATTCGTTTGTTTACCGTCGGAGCGCTCATTTGTATTTACTAAGTTTCAATTCCGTCTTGGTACAATTTGTTTGGTTTACTCTTTAGATATTCTCTAGGCCAGACGACTTAATCGCCGAATCAGCCACTCCAAGGACAAAGCCCCACCGATCAATGCCATCAACATCGTCATCAAACGTTGTTGGAACTCGCGGTCGGGAGCACCGGGCAAGTAATTGACTTGATCTTGAGGCACAATCTCCTGAACTAACGGTGCAGGCTCATTGTTACTGGATTTTGCTGCTCGATCCATTCCAATGTAATATTTTCCCTTCGTCTTGTTAGCAATTTCGCTCAGAAGCGAATCATTTCTCTGTCCGCGCTGGACTTCACGGGCTGGCACGCGGACGGTCGTTTGCTGGCTAAGCAGTTCGTTATCGGCCAAGCCACCTATCGTCAACTCGACTGTATACGTTCCGGTCTGCTTGGCGAAGAAAGTTCCAACGTACACGCCGGGTTGGGTCGGATCTTGAACGGGAGCCAAAGTTAGCGGAGTTCGTCGCTGTTGCGGGTCAACCAATTTGGCTTCGACGCCAGGCTCAATCAAAGGCTGGAACTGGCTGTCTCGCAACACGGCGCGAACCACGATTTGCTCGCCAACAAGTGCTTCCTCTTTATCCAACAACAGCATCCCGCGATCCGAATCGCGCAATAATCGACCTTGCCCAACCCAGCGTGCGAGTTTGGTGTAGTAGGTGTCGAAATTGGATTCTCCGAATTGGCGAAGACGCCAGAACTCGCCGCTTCCTTGGAACACGACGCGGCCTGCTCCGTAAAAATGGCTGGCCAGAAAAATTGGGAACTCACCGTCAAAAGTCGCTGATGGGTCGGAGAAATACGCAAGCGGCAAAGCACCTGGTTTTGGATCGTAACAGGCATAGAAACTATAAACGCCGGGAAAGGACTCCCATACCGATTGGCTGGCTTCGGGAGTATCTGAAACCATAAGGAAATCCGTCCGAGTTCCATCGGTTGTGAATTTCAAAGGCCATGCCGTTTCACCTTCAAATCGTCCCATATTGATCATCCTCGTTCCGCGCGAATTGAGAACGACGGGAGCCAAGCCTCGCAACAATTCAGCTCGGCGATCGCCATTTCCTTCCGTACCTGTCCAACGCGGCGTCGCGACAGGGCCAGCAATAATCACTAAACCGCCAGCTTGTTCGCTGACCCATCGTTCCAAGGCCTCCGCTTGCTGCGTATCCAACGACATCCAGTCAGCGTCGAAAGCAATAACGCAATCGTATTCGGACATCTCAACCAACGTGCGAGGGAATTCGTCAAGCAACTTATCGGCTTCCTGCGAAAGTCCGGGCTTACCTGTTTGCAACAGCACATGGGATTCGACGGTTTGATCGCGATACAGCAAGTTGCGAACGAATTGATACTCGCGTGTTGGTCCTCCGGCGATGACGAGGACTTTGGAATTGGCATCCACGACACGAACCAGCGTATCCATTGCGTTGTCGAGTGCATTGGTGTCGGTCCCGGAAGGCAAGAGTTTGATTTCATAGACCCAATCGCCGACTTTGCGAGGTTCGACGTCGAACTGAACCGGCAACAATTGACCGTCGCTGCTCAGCGTCACTTGCGTTTCTTCTTCGATTGTCAAATCGGATGCGTTACCGCCTTTCGCACTACTGCGAAGCTGTACTGTCGCTTTTGCTTCTTTCTGACCGGTAGCTTGCAACAGCGCGCTCAAGCGAAATCGGTCGCCGGGATAGACGCGTTTGGGTGCATCGACATCGACAACGCGAATGTTCGCGGGATCTTGGTCTGAGCCAAGTCCGATGGGATAAAAAGCGATGTTGGAAAGTGCCGCTTCAGAAACGGCGGTTGCGGGATCGACTCCCGCATTGTTTTGACCGTCGGTAACCAAGACCACGCCAGCCAACGGTGCGCCTCGCTCGAACTCCAGCAATGATTTCATTGCATCGCCGATCCGCGACTCCGAACCGTTGGCGGTCAATAGATCCGCCCAGTTCATTGCTTGAGGTTGCTTGACTTCGGTCTGCTTTACCGCGGTGGGATCCACTGCTGTAGTAGCCCAGCCATCATCGTATCGTGATGCCCATAAGCTTTGCCAAGGAAGGTCGGTAGCTCGCAGGACCGAAACGGAAATGAGCACGACGGAAATAATCGTGCCTACAACACCGGCCAAGCTCAAATAAGCCCACGAGTCGTTGATGATTCCGCTCAACCTTCCCCCTAAGTACACGGCCAACATTAACAGGCTGATCACGCCGACGATACTACCCAGCCAAGCGACATTCGAAGTCCATCGCCAAACGCTTTCTAGTTGCACTCTACCCGACGCCGACGCCACGTCCTGCGAACTTGGTTTCTCGAATGATGCGACAGGCGTGGGACGAGACAACTGATCGAATCGGTATACTGTGACGTCATGACGTTCCATCAAGTCCGCTATCACGGGCGTTTCGGTCAGATTACGTACGACAGAAGCAATGCGAGAATCCGGCGAATCTTGCTCGGACGCCAAGGACATGCTCAGCGAAGTATCGACGAGCACCGCTACGCGAGAATTTCTCGTTATCCGTTGCTCGGCACGTTTTTGAATGTCGAAAAAGAAAACGAAGATGCCAATAAACGCCGTGAGTCGCAGGAAGAGTAATGCCAGCCCGAGACTCTTTGGCAATTCCACCCAGTCTTTGCGATACCAAAACACGACATAGGAAATGATGGACAGGATAACAGCCAGCAGGACAATCCAATGCCACCATTGATCGAGCCTTTGCAAGCTCGCCAATTCATAAATTACGCGCGACTCTACGGCTGCCTGAGCGGATGCGTTCATAAACCACCTCGCTGAGTCACGCGTGGCAAATGAAAACTTGTGCTCCAAGCCACGAATTGCTCAAAAAGCAACAGCAGCAAAAGCAATCCCATCAGCGTCGAAGTGCTGCTCGACAGATTCGACGCCATACTCGTCGCAGTCACTGATTCCGCTGTGCGATATTTAAGGTTGACCGGTCGCAAGTTCTGTAAAAGCTCCGACGACTCAATCTTGGTGAGATCACCTTCTATCGGCGAAACGTTGTGAGCAAAATTAAAAGCTTGCCGATCACCTTGCAGACGGGTTGCACAAAACTCAAAGACACCCGCACTCGTTGCGGCTCGATAAAACTCTTCGGTCTGCTGTGCCGCGTCGGGCTCTAGGGAGACGGAAAATTCTGATTTGCCATCATCTTTGGCGATTACATCCAACTGAATGCGCTGGGCCGTTTTGGTTCCAGGCAGCAAGATATTGACTTCGGGTAAATACTCTCTGGACGACAAAGGTAATTGGATTGGAGTTCCGACACGTTCGTTGGTCGCTTCTCGGCGAAACGATCCTAGGTAGCCAATCATTTTTAAGGTTGCGACAACGAAGGTTGGATCTTGTGGCCAATTGCTCCACGATGTTTCAAATGCCGTCAACAAGACGATCACGCGTCCTTTACCAAAAGGTGCGTCAATCATAAACGGTGCGTTATTTCGGAGCTTGGCTGCGACACGGGCATCCGATCTCATTGCCCATCCCTGCGTTCCCGCTTCACCGCTAACGACCGGAATGTAACGGCTGACACGAACCGATTGAAACGGGGAATTGCTTAGGCCTAGCAGCGATTGAAATACAGGATGGTTCTCTGCGATAATGTCCACGCTGCCTTCTTCGCCACTCGGGGGCAAGTCCACTGGCTCGATCAATTTCGCTGGCATAAGCCCTTTGCCATCGCGATACCAGTTATCGGCAAAAGCGAGGTAGTCGATTGCCGTTAGCCGCGAACCGGGGATGATTGCTAAACCACCTCCCGCATCGACATAAGATTCCAAATTGGCCATCGCTCTTGCATCAAGCCGACC